>DASYPD010000058.1:0-4723 GCA_036007005.1 Gemmatimonadales bacterium | reverse complement strand
GGTGAGCCCGTGCGCGATCCGACGCGCTGGAGCGTGGTAGACCGGTTGCTCATCCTGGACGACGCGGACGCGTCGGGCGCCCTCGAGCGGCAGGCGGCGCGCGATACCACCCCGGATGGTCGCCGGCGGGCTTTTGTCGCCGGCGCCGCGCGGAAGAACCCCACGGCGAAAGCCGAATATTTCCACCGCTGGTTCGCCGACCGGTCGCTCAACGAAGACTGGGCGAGCGGCAGCCTGAGCGCGTTCAACGCGCTCGAACACCAGGCGCTCACCCTGCCCTACCTCCGCCCCGCGCTGGATTCGCTGCCCTACCTCAAGGCCAACCGCCGCATCTTCTTTCTCGGCAGCTGGCTCGGCTCCTTCCTCAGCGGGCAGACCAGCGCGGCCGCGCTCGCCGTGGTCCACCGTTTTCTCGCCGAGCATCCCCGGCTGCCGATGGACTTGCGGCAGAAGGTGCTGCAGAATGCCGACGAACTCGAGCGGACGGTGCGCATTCGGGCCCGCTGGGGCCCACCTCATACGACGGAGAGACAGACCTCCGTCGCTGCCCAGTCGATCGCCGGTGACTGGGACGCCTCGTACAACACGCCCGGCGGGGTGCGGACTTTCACGCTCATCCTCAAGGCGGAAGGCGAGCAGCTAAGCGGCACCGTCAAACGCGAAGCGGGAGATGTTCCGCTGAGCGGCACCATCAAGGGCGACACGGTCGAGTTCCGCTACTCGATCATGTACAACGGCAACTCCCTAGAGCTGACCATCACGGCGAGGGTGTCCGGTGATACGATGAAGGGAACCGTCGATTTCGGCGGTGTCGCCCAGTACGAATTCATGGCCACCCGAGCCAGGCCGCCTCGTGCCCCCGACGCAGCTCTCCCCTGAGACTCGTATTCGGCCCTCTCACGCCGAGCTCGCCGTCATTGCGGCGATCGTGGCGCTGGGGCTTGCTCTGCGCGCGCCGCTGCTAACCCGCGGTTTTCACTTCGACGAGCTCAATTCGGTCATCAATTTCATCGAAGCGCCCTCCGCCTGGGACACCATTTCGCGCGTCTCCGCATTCAACAACCACCCCTTCTATTCGCTGCTTGCCCGCGGCGCGGAGGCCCTCTTCGGCCGCGCCGAGTGGGTCGTGCGGCTGCCCGCGCTGCTCTTCGGGCTCGTCACCCCGCCGCTGCTCTGGTTCAGCCTGCGGCGTGCCACCGGTCGCCGTCCAGCTCTGCTCGCTGCCCTGCTGCTCGCGACCTCCTCCGTGCACATCGGTTTCAGCGCGTCGGCCCGCGGCTCTACCGGGCTCGTCTTCTTCACCTGGCTCTCGAGCGTGCTCTTTCTTGCGCTGCTGCGCGGCACGCGAGACCGCTCCCGCCTGCTGGCCTACTCGCTCGTCACGGCGCTCGGTCTCTGGATCCACCTCTACGCGGCGGCGGTTTTTGTCGTGCAGGGCCTCATCCTCGTCCTTGTGGCGCTGGGCGAGGCGCGCGAGCGAGGCCTCCGGAACGTGCTCACCCGCTACGGAACCATCGCTGGCGGAATGGCTGGAGCGGCTCTCCTTGCCCTACTCTGCTACGCGCCGGCGCTGCGGCGGATGGCGCCCGAATTGCTCACCTCACATCCCCACGCCTTCATGCCGCTCCTCCCCCTTGCCGTGCTGAGCTATCTCGCGGGGCGGGGCATGACACCCGGCGGTTTCCTGCTTGTGGCGGTGGCGCTCGCGGGTCTGCTGCTCGGGCTCCGCGGGCGCCGGCTGGAGGGGCGCTACGTCGCGCTGCTTTTCACACTGCCCCTTCTGGGGAACTGGCTGACGCATCAGGATACTTATCGAACTCGCTTCTTCGTCTTTCTGTTGCCCTTTTTCGTGCTTGGCCTCGCCCTCGCCACAGAGGCACTCTGGCGCTGGGCCAATCAGGTACCCGGACGTGCGCGCGCCGCCGCGCGGGCCAGCAGTCTCGCAGTGCTCGCCCTGCCGGCCTGGCTCTGGGTTTCCCGGCCCTGGAGCAACGTACCGCGGGGCGGTTTTCGTGAGGCCACCGCCGCGCTCGAGGCTCCGGCGGCCCGCCAAGGAGCGCGCATCGGCAGGTGCGCTATCGGACTGGGTGATACTTTCTACGCCTGGTACGCCACGCGGCCGATCCTGATCCCGACCTCAGTCGCGGAGTTCGAGGCTTTCCTGGCGGCGAATGACGAGGTACGCTGCGCGTGGATGGACGGCATCGGCAACACACCGGCGCACGACAGTATCGGCGCACTCCTGGAGCACCGCTGCGGTCCTGCCGAACCTTACCACGTGCTCCAGGTCTATCGCTGTCACAAGGAGGCTCGATGATGGAGATCCGCTGGAAGATGCGCTGAGTGGCAGCGGACCCGCGAGATGAATAACACGCGCACCGAGGTCTCTACCCGTACCCCAGGGCTCGTCCGCTGGTGGCAGCTACTCCTCGGCATCATCTGCATGTCGATGATCGCCAACCTGCAGTACGGGTGGACCCTTTTCGTCAATCCGATCCAGGACAAGCACCACTGGGGACTGGCGGCCATCCAGGTCGCGTTCACGGTCTTCGTGCTGGTGGAGACCTGGCTGGTTCCGCTCGAAGGCTATCTGGTCGACCGCTTCGGGCCGCGCTTGGTCGGCGTCACGGCGGGGATCCTGGTGGCGGCGGCCTGGGTCATCAATTCGGTGGCCAGCACGCTGCCCGTCCTCTATCTCGGCGCAGTCATCGGTGGCATCGGGGCGGGAGGCGTCTATGGCGCGACGATCGGAAATGCGCTCAAGTGGTTTCCGGACCGCCGCGGCCTCGCCGCGGGTCTCACGGCCATGGGGTTTGGGGCGGGATCGGCGCTCACCGTGTTTCCCATCGCCCACCTGATCAAGGCCCAGGGCTACGAGGCGGCCTTCCTGAAATTCGGCCTCGCGCAGGGCGCGGTGGTGTTTCTGCTCGGCTGGTTTCTCAAAGCGCCGGACGCCTCCTTCGTCGCGCCCGTGGCGGCCACGCGCGCGCTCCGGATACCCGCCCGCGAGCACACTCCCCTTGAAATGCTGCGTACTCCTGCCTTCTGGCTGCTGTACGTCATGTTCGTGCTGATGGCGGCCGGCGGCCTGATCGCCACCGCGCAACTCACTCCCATCGCGAAGGACTTCGGCATCGCCGACACACCGGTCTCGCTCTTCGGTCTTACCCTGCTGGCTCTGCCCTTCGCGCTCTCCTTGAACCGCGTTCTCAATGGCGTAAGCCGGCCCTTCTTCGGGTGGGTCTCCGATCATTGGGGGCGAGAGAACACCATGTTCGTCGCCTTCGCGCTCGAAGGAGTCAGTATTCTTCTGCTCAGCCGCTTCGGCGCCGATCCGCTGGCATTCGTGCTGCTCACCGCGCTGGTCTTCTTCGCATACGGCGAGATCTACAGCCTCTTTCCCGCCACGTGCGGAGACGCCTACGGCCGCAAGTTCGCCTCGGCCAACGCGGGTCTCCTCTACACCGCCAAGGGAACCGCGTCGCTGCTCGTCCCCGTGAGCAGCCTGATCGCCGCGTCCCTGGGCGGCTGGCGGGCGGTTTTCGTGACGGCGGCTAGCATGAACCTCATCGCCGCGGCCCTCGCGCTGCTGGTGCTCAAGCCGTTGTGCACGCGCCTGGGCGACGCATGAAGATCGCCGTGGTAGGAGCAGGCGCGATCGGCGGCTACCTCGGTGGCTGGCTCGCCGCCGCCGGAGAGGAAGTGACCGTCATCGCCCGCGGCGCCAACCTCGCCGCCATCCAGCGTCAAGGGCTGCGGGTTATTGGCGAGGATGGCGCGGAGCGCAGCGCGAAACCCTCACGCGCGTGTGAACATCCGCGGGAGGCGGGCCCGCAGGAGGTCGTGCTCCTCACCGTCAAGGCCCACCAGGTTGCCGCGCTCGCGCCCGAGTTGCACCATCTCCTGCAGGCGGAGACCGCCATTGTCACCATGCAGAATGGGATCCCCTGGTGGTATTTCCAGAAGCACGGCGGGCCGTACGACGGTCAGCCGGTGAAAGCGGCGGATCCCGACGGGAGTATCGCCCGCCATCTCGAGGCGAACCGCATCATCGGCTCCGTGGTGTACCCCGCGGCCAACCTCATCGAGCCTGGCGTCGTCCAGGTCGTCGAGGGCCGGCGGTTCACGCTGGGAGAGCTCGACGGCTCGGCCTCGCCCCGGGTGCAGGCGATCTCGGCGAGCCTCCGGAAGGCGGGCTTCAAGGCGCCGGTCAGCGACAATATCCGGGCAGAAATCTGGCTCAAACTCTGGGGCAACCTGAGCTTCAATCCCATCAGCGCGCTCAGCCACGCGACGCTCGTGGAATTGTTACGGTTTCCTCTAACCCGCGAGCTCAGCCTCCAGATGATGCGCGAGGCCGCCGCGGTTGCCGGCCAGCTCGGCATCACCTTCCGCGTCGACATCGCTCAGCGCCTCGCGGGCGCCGAGCAGGTCGGCGCCCACAAGACCTCCATGCTGCAGGACGTCGAGGCGGGCAAGCCGCTCGAGCTCGAGGCGCTGGTGGGCGCCGTGGTCGAGCTTGGCCGGCTGACCGGCACCCCGACCCCACAGATCGACGCGGTATATGCCTGTGCCGCCCTGCTGGCCAACACCCTCTCCGCTCAGCACGGCAGGCTCACCGTCAACCCGGCATGAGCCGTCATCGCGAGGGCGCCGAGCGCCCCTCGCGATCTCGCGGAATGCTTCGGCAGATCAACTAGATTCGAGGTATGACGAGCTCCGC
>DASYPD010000057.1:0-5941 GCA_036007005.1 Gemmatimonadales bacterium | reverse complement strand
CAACAACATCACCACCAAGGACCTCGCCGACATGTGGGTGCACGAAGGTTTTGCGAATTACGCCGAGGGGCTCTATACCGAATGTCTCTTCGGGAAACAGGCCGGCGCCGAGTACATCATCGGCAGCCGCCACAACATCCGGAACGACCGGCCCATCATCGCCGCCTATGGCGTCAACGCTCAGGGATCAGGCGATATGTACTACAAGGGCGGTTCCCTGCTGCACACCATCCGCCAGCTGGTGGGGAGCGACAAGAGATGGCGCAGCATCCTGCGGGGACTGAACCGGACGTTCTGGCACCAGACGGTGACGAGCGCCGACATCGAGCGCTATCTCAGCAAGCAGGCCGGGGCCGATCTCAGCAAGATCTTCGATCAATACCTGCGTACCAGCACAGTCCCCCTCTTCGAGTACCGGATCGAGGGGAAGACGCTTTCCTATCGCTGGGCAGAGGTGGTACCGGGATTTGCGATGCCGCTGCGGGTTACCCTGTCCAACTCGAAATTCAAGACGATTCACCCGACCGAAGGCTGGCAGACCCGCACGCTCAAGCTCGCGAGCCCGGCCGAGTTCAGGCTGGATCCGAATTTCTACGTCGTCGAGCGGCGGTTCCCTAACCCCTAATCCCTAATTCTCTCTCCCCGCCGATTGGCCCCGTTCTGGTGCAGGACCAGCGCCTCGACCTGATGCTGCGCGTTTCTCTCGAAGCTGATCTCCGCCTCTACGTCCCGCAGAAAGAATTCGTCGCGCCGGCTGGCAAAGAGCGCAAAGCGGGGCTGCCCGGTGGCTTGGAGGTAGAGCGCGTTCCCTTCCCGGGTGATCGTCAGAATGAAGCTCGGCGCGAGCTGAAAGCGTCCTACGTATGCCTGGAGCGAATCACCCGGAAGCGCGAGAGCGATCCGGGGCGCAACCATCGCCATGCTGGAATCGAGCAGGTGGTAGCCGAGATCGTCCACGCTCAGCGATGAGTTGGCGAGCACCACTACGCCGATCCGGCGCTCCGGGCTGAATCCCGCAAAGCTCCGGTATCCGCCCGTCCCTCCATTGTGCCAGATGATCCGGGTAGCGGGCCGTTGCAGGATATGCCAGCCCATCCCGATGCTCATCGTCGGCGAACCCGCCTCGAACTGGCGTGCTTCCGTGAACCGGAACGCCGAATCGAGCCGGGTGGACTTGAGCCCCAGCGCTGCCGCGACGAACCGCAGCATATCTTTCGCGTCGGAGCGGAGCGCCCCCGCGCCGGCCAACGCGTCGAGGTCCCAGTTCGCCACCGGCTTGCCACCCGCATGGCCCGGGGCCAGACGTTTCCGAGCGTCAGGCGTGAGCTGAATCATAGTGCTCTTCATGCCGAGTGGGTCGAGGATCCGGCGGCGGAGCATCGCTTCGTAGCTCGTCTGATCGTGTCGCGCCAGGATGACACCCAGGAGCCCGATACCGAGGTTCGAGTACTCATAGCGCTCACCGGGATCGCGCGCGAGCGTGTGCTCGGAGAGAAACCGGTAGAGCCGCGTGGTGTCGTAGTCGGCGTAGGGATTGTTCGGATCTGCGGGCGCGAAGTTCGTGGGCATCCGCGGCAATCCCGAACGCTGTCCGGCCAAGAGCCTCAGCGTGATCGGCTTCCCGCCGTGCTCGGGCGCTTTGACCTGCGCGGGGAGGTACTGCTGGATGGGCGCATCCAGGCTCAGCTCTCCCCGGATTGCCATGTCAGCGAGCGCCAGCGAGGTGAACACCTTGGTGATGGAGCCGATCTCGTACACCGTGTGTTCATCGACCGACTGACCGGCAGGGCCTCCGTACGTGAAATACCGCAGTCCGTGCCGATCCACGATGCCGATTGCGACGCTGGGCCAGCTACCCGCCTCCACGCGGGCGCGCACATTGGCGCGCACGTCCTCGGGGATGCCGGCTGGTTTCTGGGAGAGCAGCCCCGACGGAAGCAGGCCCGCCAGGAGCAAGGCAACGATTCGCATAGCTGACGGGTTCAGGGTACCGGGCCGGCCGGCTTGCCCTCGACGTCGAGGAACACGAGCGGAGCAACTTTGGTGGCGGCCAGCGGCCCGGCGATGGCGGCCCTGTCGCCCACGATCACGATGTTGAGGTGGTCCAGGTCGAGGTAGCGCTTCGCCACCAGCAGCAGGTCATCGCGGGTTATGGCGTTGATCTTAGCGGGATACTCGCGATAGAAGCTCTCGGGCAAATCCTGGGTGTAGATCGTCGCGACCGCGGCGCCGATGCCGTTGACCGAGCTGAAGCGACGCGGCAGCGACTGGATCAGGTTCTCCTTGCTCTGGGTGATCTCGTCGTCGCTGAAGGGCGCCTCGCCCAGCACTCCGCGAAACTCCTTCATGAATTCGATCAGCGCGCTGTCGGTCTTGGCGGTGACGATGCCGCCTCCCGCGCGGACCGCGCCGGGACCGCGCCCGAACGCGAAGCTCGAGCTCACCCCGTAGCTGTAGCCCTTGACCTCGCGGATGTTGTGGTTGAGCCGCGACTGGAAGAGCCCGCCCAGCAGATTGTTCATCACCTGGATCGCGTAGTAATCCGGCGTGTCGCGCGGGGGCCCCGGCAGCCCGATGGCGAACACCGACTGCGCCGCCTTGGGCTTGTCCACCAGGTAGATCGTGATCGTGTGCGCGGCCGGCGGGGCCGGATACTGCCAGCTCGGACGCGCACCGCTGCCAGTCCACGCGTCGAGCGCCCGCTCCACTGCCGCTTTGGCGGCCGCGGGATCCACGTCGCCCGTCACCGTGATCACCGCGCGCCCCGGCTGGAAATAGCTCGAATGAAACGCGACGATGTCGTCGCGGGTTATGGCCCTGACGGTGGCTTCCGTGATAACCCGGCCGTAGGGATGCTGCTCGCCGTAGAGGGTCCGCGCGAAGACGTTCGCGGCAATCGTGTTCGGCTGATCCCGCGACTGCTGCAGCTGCACCAGAGTGCGGCCGCGGATTCTCTCGAGGGCGGCCGCGGGAAACGCCGGGTGAAGCAGCATGTCGGCCAGCAGCGCCAGGGCCGGCTCGAATTTGTCGCGCAGCGCGGTGAAGCCGATGCTGCCGGCTTCTCCGCCGACGGCGGCGAAGATGCTGGTGCCGAGCAGCTGCTGAGCCTCGGAGAGCTGATCGGCGGTCTTGCTCGTGGTTCCCTCGGAGAGCATCTGCGCGGTGAACTGCGCCGTGCCGAGCTTGTCGGCGGGCTCGTAGTTATAGGCGCCGCCGACGAAGTTGAGGCTGAAGGCGACGAGCGGCAGGTCTCGCTTCTGGGTGACGACCAGCTCGGCGCCATTGGCGAGCCGGGTGCGGGTCCAGCTCGGGAGGTGAATCGCCGGCGCGGGCCCGGGCGCCGGGGGCACGTCGCGTTTGAGGGCCTGCCCGGCGAGTGCCGGAGCGGCAAGGCTCAGGAGCAATGCGAGCGGGTAACGCATGCGCGGGCGCATCAGTTGCCTCCCATGAGATAGTGCCCGCCGTCGGGTGAGACGGTGACCTTGATGCTCTGCTCGGCGTGCGACGCATCGCCCGGCTTACCCACTGGTACGATGCTGAGCACCGCGCGGCTCCCAGTCAGGTACTTGTTGGCCACGCGGCGGATGTCCGTCGCGGTGGTGGCCTTGAGGTTGGCGTATTCCTTCTGATACCAGGCGGGATCGCGGTGAAACACCTGGCCAGCGGCAAGGGTCTCCGCCTTGCCCAGGTTCGATTCGAGCCCGGACACGAAACGGAACTCGGTGCCCGCGATCGCGCGGGCCAGCTCGTCGACGCTGGGGCCATCCTGCTTGAGCCGCTCGAGAATCGAATCGGTGCTCGCTTCCAGTTCGCTCAGCGAATGGCCGGGCCTCGGGGTGAGCGAGATGACCAGAGTGCCGTGGAGCTCACCTGAGCTGTGGAAGGCCGCCACATTGGCCGCCGACTGCTGGTCGAAGACCAGAGCCTTGGTGAGCCGCGCGGTACGCGGGCCGGAAAGCACGTCGGCCAGCAGATCGAGCGCCGCACTGTCCTCGCTGTCTTCGCCGGCGGCGTTCCAGGCGAGGTAGAGTCGGGGAACCTGCACCCGGTCTTCGAAAACCATCCGCTTACCGGCGGGGGGCGGGGCCGGCGCGGCCGGCCGGGTAATCGGCGCGCCGCGAGGCAGCCCGCCGAAATACTTGCTCACCCACTGCTTGACCTGAGCGGGATCGAAGTCGCCGACGATGGTGAGGGTGGCGTTGGAGGGCGCGTAGTAGAGCCGGAAGAACTGCTTGACGTCGTCCACGGTCGCCTTCTGCAGGTCGGCGATGTAGCCCACTATGGGCCACGAATAGGGGTGGGTGTCAGGCAGCAGCGCGGTGGTCAGGATCTCGAACGCCCGACCATAGGGCTGATTGTCCACGCCCTGGCGGCGCTCGTTCTGCACCACGTCCCGTTGCGCGACGAATTTGGCATCATCCAGTTTGTCCAGCAGAAAGCCCATCCGGTCCGACTCGAGCCAGAGCGCGCTCTCCACGTAATTGGAGGGGACGTTCTCCCAATAGTTGGTGCGATCGTTGGTGGTCGAGCCGTTGTTGTTGCCCCCCACGCCCTCGGTGAGACGGTCGTGCATTCCGTATGGCACGTGGCCCGAGCCGGTAAACATCACGTGCTCGAAGAGATGGGCGAAGCCGGTGCGGCCCGGTACCTCGTTCTTCGAGCCGACGTGGTACCAGACATCCACCGATGCCTGGGGGATGGTCCGATTGACAGAAAGAATCACCTGGAGCCCGTTGGGCAGCACGTAGTGCTCGAAGGGAATGCTGAGGGCTCGGGCCGCAGGATTCTGGGCGTGGGCAAGGGGCAGGGCGAAGCCCGCGAGCCCAACGACCGCTGTTCTCAAGATTGAACGCACCACGTGCATGAGATTCTCCTCGAAAGACCAGCTGTCGTCCGGTTAAGCTGCTGGAAGTTACCAGCGGAGGCAAGCCTGGCCGAGCCACTGCAGCGGCCCGTGGCTCCCGTATATTCCTCTGGATTCCGAATCCCCCAAAAGGTTCCTTCAGCCATGATGCTATCCGCGCGCTTTGCCGCCTTTTTCGTTCTCAGCGTCATTCCGGCTGCCGCCGCCGCGCAGACGGTGGACACCGCTGCCTTCGGCTCCCTGGTCTGGCGCAACCTCGGTCCCCAGCGCGGCGGCCGCTCCGTCGCGGTCGCCGGATCTTCCACGCGACCCAACGAGTACTACATGGGCACCACCGGCGGCGGGGTCTTCAAGACCACCGACGGCGGCGATACCTGGTTGCCGGTGAGCGATCGCTACTTCGGGGGCACCATCGGGGCGATCGCGGTGAGCGAGTCGAATCCCGATATCGTCTACGCCGGCGGCGGGGAATTCCCCATCCGGGGCAACGTCTCTCATGGCGATGGGGTATACAAATCCACCGATGCCGGCCGCACCTGGACCTATGTCGGCCTGGTCGAAACTCGGCAAATCGCCAAGATCCGGATCCACCCCCGCAATCCCGACCTGGTGTACGCCGCCGCGCTCGGTCCGGTCTTCGGATCGAGTCCGAATCGCGGGATCTACAAGAGCAGCGACGGCGGCAAGAGCTGGAGCAAGGTGCTCTTTCGCAACGACAGCACCGGCGCCGTGGACCTCTCGATGGATCCGAGCAATCCCGAGGTGCTATATGCCGGGCTGTGGACCGCGTACCGGAAGCCCTGGCAGCTGGTCAGCGGTGGCAGTGGCAGCGGGATCTTCAAGAGCGTGGATGGTGGGAGGACCTGGAAGGAGCTGACCCGTAACCCGGGGATGCCCGCGGGGCTCATCGGCAACGTCGGCGTCTCCGTTTCACCCGCCAATCCCCACCGCGTCTACGCGATCATCGAGGCCGATTCCGGCGGGGTCTTCCGCTCGGACGACGGCGGCGACAGCTGGACCCGGCTCAACGGCGACCGGAATCTGCGGCAGCGCGCCTGGTACTACAGCCGCATCTTC
>DASYPD010000056.1:0-3491 GCA_036007005.1 Gemmatimonadales bacterium | reverse complement strand
CCGGGGAAAACCTGGTCGGGCGGGATAGTCGGCCTCGTCGGGGGAGTTATCACCGCGATCGTCTACGTTCCGCTCGTGCTCGCGCCCGCGGGTCGGCCGATTCCGCTGCGGCAGGCCGCGCTTATGGGTCTCGTCATCTCGTTGGTGGCCCAGCTCGGCGATCTCGTCGAGTCGCTCTTCAAGCGCGAGGCGGGGGTCAAGGACGCCAGCACGCTGATTCCCGGGCATGGCGGAGTGCTCGATCGCTTTGACTCGCTCTATTTCGTGCTGCCGGTGACCGCGGTGCTCTTTCGCGCCTTCCAGGTCTTCTGAGTATGCAGGGCGTGGCGGTGCTCGGCTCGACCGGCTCTATCGGTACCAGCACGCTCAACGTGTTGCGCCGCCATCCCGACCGCTTCCGGCTGGTGGCGCTCACGGCAGGGTCCAATGCGACGCTGCTCGCCGACCAGATCAAGGAATGGCAGCCCGGGTTCGCGGGATTGGTTAGCGGCACGGGGCCCGGCTGCCTGCTCGAGGCGGCCACGCATCCCGACGCCGAGATCGTGGTCAACGCGGTGGTCGGCTTTGCCGGTCTCTCCGCCACGCTCGCGGCGCTGCGCGCCGGCAAACGGGTGGCCCTGGCGAACAAAGAATCGCTCGTGGTGGCGGGTGAGCTCGTCCGGGCGGCCGCCCGTGAGGGTGGTGGAGAGCTGATCCCGGTCGATTCGGAGCACAGCGCAGTGCTCCAGTGCGTGACGGGGCACGAGGCGGCGTTGCGCCGCCTTATCCTGACGGCGTCGGGTGGGCCCTTCCGCGACTGGCCCGCGGAGCGGCTCCGCGAAGCGAGCATTGCCCAGGCACTCAACCATCCGACCTGGCGGATGGGGAACAAGATCAGCGTCGACAGTGCGACGCTCGCCAACAAGGCGATGGAGGTGATCGAGGCACATCACCTCTTCGGGTTGCCCTACGACCGGGTCGAGGTCGTGGTCCATCCCCAGAGCATCGTCCATGCCCTGGTCGAGTTCGCGGACGGCAGCGTGTTAGGCCAGCTCGGCTTCCCCTCCATGGAGCTCCCGATTCTCTATGCCCTGACACATCCCGAGCGCATCGCCGACGCGGCGGGGCGTCCCTTCGACCCGGTCGCGGCGGGCGCGCTGACCTTCGAGCCCCTCCGCGGCGAAGTCTTCCGCGCCTTCCACCTCGGCGTGGCCTCCGGCCGCGCCGGCGGGACGGCGCCGGCTGTGTTCAACGCGGCCAACGAGGTTGCGGTCGCCGCGTTTCTGGCCGGCCGCATTCCCTTCGGGCGGATCTCGGACGTGATCGAGCGCGCCCTCGAGCGCCACCCGGTGCAGCCGGCCGATTCCCTCGAAGTCGTGCAAATGGCCGATCGCGCCGCCCGCACGAGCGCGGAAAGTCTCGCCGCATGAGCGGAGCCCTGCTCAACATCCTGGCGCTCATCGTCGTGCTCGGTGTGCTCATCTTCGTGCACGAGCTGGGGCATTTCCTCGCCGCGAAGGCCGCCGGCATTTACGTGCACCGCTTTTCGCTGGGGATGGGCAAGCCGATTCGCGCGCTGAGCGTGCGGCGCGGAGAAACCGAATACGTGGTTTCCTGGCTGCCCATCGGCGGCTACGTGAAGATGGCGAGCCGCGAAGAAGACCCCGCCTCCTCTGCGCTGGAAGGCGGGCCGGCCAGCGAAGGAGTCCCCCCCGACCGCGTCTATGAGGCCAAGCCGGTCTGGGTTCGCATGATCGTGATTCTCGCCGGCGTGACCATGAATACGCTCTTTGCCTGGCTGATGTTCTTCGGGCTCAACTATGTCAACGGCGTCACCACCGTGCCGATCACCCGGATCGGCGCCGTGGCCGCCGGGCTCCCCCGGGGCGCCGAGGAACTGGCCCGCCTTACGCCCGGCGATCGCATCGTCCGGGTGGCGGGAAAGCCGGTGGAATCCTGGCAGGACATCCAGGATGCGCTCGTCTCCACTGCGGCGGATTCCTTTCGCGTGGAGGTCGAGGCCAAGCCTCCGCTCATGATCCGGCTGCACCGCGACGCGCTCGAGGCGCGGCTGCGGGCGGTGCAGGCCCTACAAGCCTTCATCGCGCCGGTGGTCGGGGTGCTGACTCCCGGCGGGCCGGCGGCTCGCGCGGGACTTCGCCCCGGGGATACGCTCCTCACCGTGGCAGGGGAGCCCGTCGCCCAATGGCTCGACGTGGTTCCGCTGATCGAATCCCGCCCGGATCAGGACATCGCGCTAATGGTCGGGCGACCAGGCGGTCGGTCGGTCCTTACCGCCCACTCCGTCACCGAGTTGGTGAAAGACAGCACGGGCATCCACAAGGTAGGCAAGTTGCGCCTTGGCCCGGCAATCCCCGAGCGGCATACCCCGTCGACGTTCGGCCAGGCAGTGGTAACCGGAGGTCGCGAGACGGTGGCGGTTTCCACCCAGATCGTCCGGCTCGTGCGCGGCATGTTCAGCGGCCGGGTTTCGACACGGGAGCTTGGTGGACCGATCGCTATCGGGATCGCGGCGGGACAATCTGCTCAGCTCGGCTTCGGGGCATTTCTCGCCTTCATGGCGACGATCTCCGTGAACCTGGCGGTACTCAATCTGCTGCCGATCCCCGTGCTCGATGGCGGACAATTCCTCTTCCTGATCGGAGAAGGTCTGCTGCGCCGGCCGCTTTCGGTCAAGCTGCGGGAACGACTCACCCTCGTGGGCCTGGTGTTGATCGCCCTGCTGATGATTCTGGCGTTCTCCAACGATATCAGGCGCTCGCTGGGGTTACTGTAGCAGGGAGTAGGGAGTAGGGAATAGGGGTGGTGGACCTGCCCTCCAGGCCGAGCAGGTGTTCTGTAGCCCCTACTCCCTACTCCCTATTCCCTACTCCCCACTGATGTTGTGCGGTCGCGCGCCTATTGCATCGTTTCTACCTTTTGGCAATGCTGATCCGATTGAACGCGACTCTCCGTCGAGTCCCGAGCTGGGCCATCGTGACAGGGAGTTTCCTGTACACGGCGATCGTGGCGTGGACGGACTATCGGATCGGCACGCGCCTGCCGATGGCAGTCTTCTATCTCCCCTCGGTGGTGGCGGTCTCCTGGTTTCTTGGCCGTTCCGCCGGGTTGCTCTTCGCGCTGCTCTGCGCCTCGACCGGCGCATTGCTCGAGCGGATAGCCGGAGCCTCGACCCGGCTCTTGCTCTGGAACACGACGTCGCAGCTCCTCTTCTTCCTCCTCGTCGCCACGCTCGTCTCTGTCCTGGCCGCCCAAACCTTGCAGCTACGAATCCTTGCACGCGAGGATCCGCTCACCGGTATCCCGAATCGGCGCGCGTTCTTCGGGGCCTTGGACCGCGCGCTTGAATGGAGCCGGCGCCAGGGAGTTCCCTGGGTGCTGGCCTACCTCGACGTCGACAACTTCAAGAAGATCAACGACACTCAAGGTCATGGGGCAGGCGACGCGGTGCTGCAGCAAGTTGCCCGCACCTTGCGCGAAGGCACCCGCCG
>DASYPD010000055.1:0-5325 GCA_036007005.1 Gemmatimonadales bacterium | reverse complement strand
TTGCCGCTGCTCGATCGCTTCGCTTCCCATCCCCTCGTGCTGGGATTCGTGCGCGGGGTCACCGCCGCGGCGGCTGGGGCGATCGCCGGGGCATGCGTCGTCCTCGGGCGACGGGGTATTCAGGATGTGCCGACGGCGGCTCTGGCATTGCTCGCGCTGGTCCTGGTGGCCCGGACGAAAATTCCTTCGGGGGTGATCGTGCTGGGCGGAGCAGTGGCTGGCCTGGCCCTCCGCGCGGGGCTGTCCCGCTGAATCGCACGGTGCTGTTCACGAATCGAAAACTCGCCAAGGAGGAAGCATGAAATGGGTGACGCGGGCGCGACCCAAGATCGACCGGGTGGCCTGTCCCTGGCTGATTCGTCGTTTCATCGATGCCGACGCGGAGTTTCTCTTTGTTTCCCCCGACCAAGTGGCGCAGGTTGCGCAAGACACGGGAGCGATCCCCTTTGATGTGGAGGGCGTGGAGCTGTCGCATGACGGGCCGAAGTGCAGCTTCGACGCGTTTCTGGAGAAGTACCAGCTGAACGACCCGCAGCTTCAGGAGCTCGCGACGATCGTGCGCGGCGCCGATACGGAGCATCTGGAGCTCGCACCGCAAGCAGCCGGGTTGTTGGCGATTTCGCTCGGGCTCTCCCACAACTTCGCGGATGACCACGAACAGCTGCAGCAGGGCTTCGTGCTCTACGACGCCCTCTATGCCTGGAGCCGGTACGTGCGCGGCGAGCGCCACAACTGGAATCCACAGAAACGCTGAGTGGATTAGCTTTGGGGGGACCCTCCTCGCCTCCTGCCGGTATGTCGAGCCCGTCCGGCTCGAACCCGACCTCACTGAAAGCTCCCAGATGACTGCTTTACCTCGATGCGCTGCGCTCGTCCTCGTCATCACCTCGCTTCATTTTGGCGATGCCGCGGCCCAACACTTCAGTCTGCGCCCTCAGGTCGGCGTCTACATTCCCACCAAGGATCTGATCGCCGTGAGTCAGACGGGCGAGGTCGGCAAGCTCAAGGCGGGACCCTCGTTCGGCGCCGCGCTCGGAATCCGCTTCGGGTCGCATTTCGGGATCGAGGCCACCGGCGCCTACGTCCCGACGACCTTCAGCCTGGGGAGCGGGAATTCGTTTCAGAAGCAGGACGCCAAGCTCTTCATCGGCTCAGCGCTGGCCGTGCTCTATGCGCTCCCGCGCACCTCGTTCGTCAACCTGTACCTGAGTGGCGGGGTGGGTGTGATCAGCCACGGCGGAGTTGCCTTCACCTCGCAAGCGAAGACGTCAGACGTTGCAGGAGTCGGTGGTGCCGGCGCCCTCATCTCCCTCGGCGGCATCACGCTGACGGCGGGAGTGGATGCCTTCCGCTATACCTCGAGCTACAGCGGGTCGCAACAGAATACGAGCGAACTCAAGCAGCTCGATCTGCAGCTCAAGCTCGGTTTGGGATTCGGAGTGGGGGGGAAGTAATCAGGGAGACTTAGCCAGCTCCCGGTACCTGTCGATCAGGGCCCGGTGCGTGGCGATCTCGCTGTCGCCGGGTTGCTGTTGCGTCCAGGAGCCGTCGGCTCCCAGGTCCCACGCCTGCCGGTTGTCCCGCCACATCAGCTCGAGCAGCTCGAGTACGGTATCGCGGTGGCTGGGCGATTCGAGCGGCACCGAAGCTTCGATGCGGCGGTCGAGATTGCGCGGCATCCAGTCGGCCGAGCTGATTTGCACTTCGGCTTGGCCGTCGTTGTGGAAGTACCAGGCGCGCGAATGCTCGAGGAACCGCCCCACGACGCTGCGCACCGCGATCCGCTCGCTCACGTCCGGCAGGCCCGGTCGCAGGCAGCAAATGCCCCGTACCAGCAGATCGACCTTCACTCCAGCGCGAGACGCTTCGTAGAGCAGCGCGATGATCTCCGGGTCGACCAGCGCGTTCATTTTGGCGAGAATCCGGGCCGGGCGGCCCGCTTCGGCATGGGTAACCTCCCGGCAGATCATTTCCACCAGCCGGGTGCGCATCCCCGTGGGCGCCACGATCAGCTTGCGGTATCCCTGCGGGCTGGCGAAGCCGGTGAGCACGTTGAACAAGTCCGACAAGTCGGCGCCCAGGTCGGGGTCCGCGGAGAAGAGACCGAAGTCGGTGTAGATCCGCGCGGTGCGCGGGGCGTAATTCCCGGTCCCGATATGCACGTACCGGCGGATCTGATCGCCTTCCCGGCGGACGACCAGAATCACCTTCGCGTGCGTCTTGAGACCCGCCACGCCGTAGCTGACGTGCACTCCGACATCCTCGAAACGCTGAGCCCAGCGGATGTTGTTCTCCTCGTCGAAGCGGGCCTGCAGCTCGATCAGCACGGCCACTTGCTTGCCCCGCTCGGCGGCGTTGGCGAGCATCCGCGCGATGTGGGAATCTCCGCCGGTGCGGTAGAGCGTCATCTTGATCGCGAGCACGTCGGGATCCTCGGTCGCGGTCTGGATGAAGCGTTCGACGCTCGCGGCAAAGCTTTCGTAGGGGTGGTGGACGAAGACGTCCCCCTCGCGGATCACCTCGAAAATATTCTTGGCGCCCGCCAGGCGAGCTGGAACGGCCGGGACAAAGGAGGGGTCCCGCAGCTCGGAGAGCTCCAGTCCCGCGATCGCCAGGAGATCGCTGGCGTCGAGCAGCCCTTCGCCCTCGAACACATCTTCGAGCGTCAGCGGCAAGCCATCGGATTCCTGATCGGCATTGAGCTCGGCCAGGAGCAGCTGACGCAATGACTCGGGCATACCGGGGTGCACCTCGAGCCGCACCACCTCCGCAAAGCGACGGTTGCGAACCTCTTCCTGAATCAGCGCCAAGAGGTCGTCGGCCTCGTCGGGATCGACCTCCAGATCGGTATTGCGGGTGATGCGGAACGGGTACGAGCCCAGGATTTCCACGCCGGGAAAGAGGGCCTCCAGATTGGCGCCGATCACCAGCTCGAGCGGAACGTAGCGATGCGTTCCGTCGAGGGGGACCCAGCGCGGCAGGATCTTGGGCACTTTGACGCGCGCGAAGCGCTCCTCGCCGGTGTCGCCTCGGAGGATCACGGCAAGCGAGAGGGAGAGATTGGAGATGTAGGGGAACGGGTGAGCCGGATCGACCGCCAGCGGCGTCAGCACCGGGAAGACGCGAGCAGTGAAATACTGCTTGAGGTACTGCAGGTCGTCCGGCGACAGGCTTTCCTGCTGGGTGAGGAGCTCAATCCCCCGCTCGGCCAGGGCCGGAATCACCTCCCGGGCCAGACACTCGCCGTGCTCGCGCTGCAGCTCGCGCACCAGCGGGACGATGTCCCGAAGCTGGTCGTCCGGTGACATGCCGTCGGACGTCAGCTCGCTCAGTCTGGCGGCGACCTGTTCGCGGAGCCCGGCGACTCGGACTTGGAAGAATTCGTCGAGGTTCGAGGCGAAAATTGCCAGGAACTTGACCCGTTCCAGCAACGGCGTGCGGGGGTCGCGGGCCTCCCGCAGCACCCTGCGATTGAACTCGAGCCAGGACAGCTCACGATTCAGATAGAGCGTCGGACTGCGGAGATCGACCGCGTGAGCAGAGACCGGTGACCGGTGGCCGGCGTCTGCAGGCATTGCACTGGTGGCCAGAGTCTCCTCGTTCATGCTGGGAAGATATCCCTGGCTCCGAGCAGCCGCCCTTCTCGGGGTCCAAATTGAGCCAAACGAGCTACGATACCCCTATGGGGTATTGTTGGACCCCGGCTTGAGATATTGATCGATCCAGTCCAGCACGGTACCCCACCAGAGCCTGCGATTGCGTGGCCGGAGGACCCAATGGCCTTCGTCGGGGAAGTAAAGAAACTTCGCGGGAATACCACGCACCTTCAACGCGGTAAAGGCCTGCAGTCCCTCGGCGAGCTCGAGGCGGAAGTCCTGCTGGCCATGGATCACCAGCATCGGGGTCTTCCAACGGTCGGCGTAATTGGAGGGTGACCACTTTTCCAAAAGAGCACGGGTCGCCGGGTTCGTCACCCCGCCGTCGCCGAACTCATGATTGGGAAACCAGAGCTCCTCCGTGGCGCCCTGCGCCGCCGCCAGATCGAAGATCCCGTCGTGGGAGACCATCACCCTGAAGCGGTCGGTATGACCCTGCAGCCAGTTGACCATGTAGCCGCCGTAGGACGCGCCGGCGGCCGCCATACGCGTGCTGTCGACGTAGGGGAGCTTGGCGAGGTGATCGAGCCCCTTCATCAAATCGTCAAAGGGGTAGTCGCCCCAATGCTTCGAGATGCTGTTCGTGAAAGCTTGTCCCCAGCCGGGCGAGCCGTGGAAGTTCACCGCGGAGACGACATAGCCGCGAGCAGCAAACATCTGGTAATTCCAGCGCAGGCTCCAGGAATCGAGCATGGGAACCTGCGGGCCGCCGTGCACGATGTAGATGAGCGGATAGGCGCGGGCGGGGTTGAACCCGGGGGGCTTGAGCAGCCACCCCTGCACTGAATCGCCCAGCGCACCAACGAAGGAGAAGCTCTCGAGCGGCGGCAGATCGAGACCCGCCAGGGCAGTGGCGTTGACGCTCGTCAGCGCGCGGAGGCCGCTGCCGTTGAGGCCGACGGCATAGACCTCGGGTGGCTGGGTGGCCGTCTGCCGGAGAAAGACGACCTGATTGCCGGCGGGGCTCACTCGCGGCCCGCTGTTGACTCCGCCGGTGACGAGGCGGGTCCGTTTGCCGGACGCGATCTCGAAGCTGTAGAGGTTGTGGCTGCCGCGCTCGTCGATCTCGACCACCAGGGTCTTCGAATCGGGCGTCCAGGCGAGGCTCTGCACGCTGACGTCCCAGCCCGCCGTTAGAGACCGATGCCGCCGGGTGGCGCGGTCGTACAGCATGAGCTGCTGCCGATCCGACTCGAAGCCCGCAGTCTCCATCGAGAGATACGCGAGCGAGCGGCCATCCGGGGCAAAGACGGGCGAGTGGTCATTGCCCCGCCGTGTCGTGACCGGGGCCAGATTCGAGCCGTCGGTCCCCACGAGGAAGACGTCGTTGTTGGTGCTCTGCGCGACATCGGCGTCGGGATTCATCACCACGGCGATCTCGCTTCCCGACGGAGAGAGCGCCAGGTCGGCTCCGCCGAGATCGAGCGGTGGCGTGTCGTGCTCGACCGGCGTGAGATCCTTCACCGAGTTATCGGCGAGCTCGATCCGCAGCAGATGCGAGCGGATCCCGGTGCGCCACTGATTCCAGTAGCGATAGAACAACTCGGTCCAGATACGGGCCTGGGTGGGATACTCGCCGCCGCGCCGGTCGATCTCCTGTTCGCTGGGCGGCCATTTGAGATCGCTGCTGACGAACAGCGCTTTCCCGTCCCGGGCCCAGAAGAAATCG
>DASYPD010000054.1:0-3945 GCA_036007005.1 Gemmatimonadales bacterium | reverse complement strand
TCGCTGCCCCGCAGCGTTTCGTGGCCGAGCTGCATGTCGGTGACCTCGATCGGGAACACATCGACTGCCCGTCTCCATTCGTCCCGCTCGACCAGGAGAGGCGGCGGCTGGCGTTCTCGCCGCAGGCTGTCGAAGGTCGCTCCCAGGCGGCGGAGTGCCTCCGGCCGGAGCGAATCGCAGACCAGCAGGAGATTCACGTCGGACAGACCGGGCTGCCATTCGCCGCGCGCGGCCGATCCGTAGAGCACCGCACTGTAGGTTGTCCCCAGCTCCCGATCGATTCCCTCGAGGAGTGGAGTGACCATCCGGCCGACTGCATCCTGCATCAGAACCTCCCTCCGGCACCGCCACCGCTGAAGCCACCGCCGCCTCCGAAGCCCCCGAATCCTCCCCCTCCCCCTCCGCCGCCGCCGAAACCTCCAAAGCCGCCAAAGCCACCGCCGCCACCGCCACCCCAAAAGATCCAGGGACCGGGGCCTCGCCTTCTGCGTCCGCGTCTGCCCGAATTGCGCGCGCTCAAAACCAGGAGCACGATGACGAAAACCAGCAGCAGAACCCGGGACCCTCCGGAGCTTCGCTCAGCCGGCGGCTCGGCGCGCCGGCCGCCGGCGATCAGGGCCGAATCGGTGACACCCATGCCGCGCGCGATGAGCGCGGCCAACTCGCGAGTTCCCTGTTCGAGCCCCGCGCCGTACTCGCCGCGCTGAAAATAGGGACGCATGAGATCGCGCACCCGGCCGGCTTGCAGGTCGGTCACGATGCCCTCGAGACCGTTGCCCGTGGCGAGAAAAACCTGCCCCGAGTTCGGGTCGCCGGCCCGCTTCGGTACCAACAGGATCAGCAACCCGGCATTCCTGCGCTGCTCGCCCACGTTCGCCTTGGCCCCGACGCCCCAGGCGCGTCCGAGAGCGACCGCAACGTCTACCGCCGCGCGGTCGCCGATCGTCGGCAGGACGGCAATGGCGATCTCCGCACCCGTCGCGCCACGCAGCCGCTCCAGCAGCTCGGTGATCCGCTGGGTGCTGCCGGCGTCGATTGCGCCAGCAACATCCGTCACATACCCCGTCGCTGTCGCCGGAAAGAGGTTGCTGACCGCCGTATCGCTCCGCTGGGGCAACGCGAGCGACGGCGCGGCGCCTTGGAGCACCACGAGCAGCAGGATAGTTTTGGCCAATGGCCCGCGTGACAACACTTGCGTTCTTCCTATTTCTCGCGGCCTGTGGCAGTCCGCGTCGCGTCACGGTGCAGCTGGTGGTTCCTGATCTGAGCGGGGTCGAGACGCCGCGTCCCGGTGCCGAGATCACCGCGCTTCCCTTCGATCGCGACAGCCTGCTCGCGGTGCTCGAGAGCCGCGCTGCTACCGGGCGACCTCATACGCGCGCACTGGACAGTCTGTTTCAGGCCTTCCAGACTCCCTTCCTCGCCTTTGCGCGCGCGGCGTGGCAGGTGGAACAATTGGAACGCAGGCGCGACAGTCTGGCTGCCCGCCGGGCCGGCGCCCCCGGCTCACCGGGAGGTCGCGAGCTCGAGCTCACGCTCCACCGCCTGGAGGATTCGCTGCGCCAGCTCACGCCGCTGCTCGAGCGCACCCGTACGGCTCTCAATGCAGCACGCGACACCCTGTGGCCCCGGATCGAACAGCTCGAAGCCGATGTTCGGCGCTGGGAACATACCACCTATGCGGGATACGACACGATCGTTCGGGGCATGATCCGGGACCGGCTGCGCATGGGCCTGAGCGATACCACCGACGCGACCGGCTGGGCAGCGCTGAGGCTCAGTCCGGGCCGCTGGTGGATCTTCGCGCGCGCCCTCGATGCCCAGGATCCCAATAAGCAGTGGTACTGGAACGTACCGGTTACGGCGGATACGCTCCGCTTGAGCCCGGCTTCCGGGCGTCACCTCTCGAGGTACTGAATGATGCGCCGTGCGCTGCTGCTGTTGCTGCCCGTCACCCTCGCGTCCGCCGCCGCCCAGGATGATCCGCTGGCAGCGCGCGCCAAAGGCTCCTCCTCCGCGCCGATCACCGTATACGAGATGTCCGACTTCCAGTGCCCTTACTGCAAGCGGCATGTCGACGAGACCTTTCCCACGCTGGAGAAGGAGTACATCGCGACAGGAAAGGTCCGCTGGATCTTCATCAATTACCCGCTGAGCGCGATCCATCCCAACGCCGAAGCGGCGGCGGAATTCGCCATGTGCGCCGCCCGCGAAGGAAAGTTCTGGCCCGCCCACGATCTGCTCTATCGCCGGCAAACCTCCTGGGCCCCGCTCAAAAATCCGGGTCGCTTTCTGCGCGGTCTCGCCGATTCGCTCAAGCTCCCGCGGGCTCGGCTCGCGAGCTGCCTGGACAAAAGAGAGACGCGCGAGGAGGTCCGGGGGGACGCCGACGGAGCGGTCAAGGCCGGCGCCGGCAGCACTCCCACCTTCTACATCGAGGGAGGCTTGCTGACGGGGGCTCTCGGGCCCGACATCTGGCGGCCGATTCTCGATTCGATCTATCGCGTCAAGACGCAGAAGAAGCCGTGAGTTCCTCAGCTGCCTAACACGGAGAGGAAGACGTCGTAGAGCGCATGGCTCCAGGCGGTGATCCCGAAGCCGCGCAGCAGATAGAGCCCGCTGAACAGCAGACCGGCTACGGCGCGGAAGGTGAACGAGCCGAGCGCAAACTCGTCGCCGTAGGGACCGATGTAGTGGAAGAGGGAGAAGATCAGAGCCCCCGCGACCGCAGCAAAGACGCCCGCCGCGAGCCGGCTCCAGTGCAAGACCAGTCGGCCCAACGCGGCGAGTCCCGACACCAGCAGCACGCGGAAGAGCAATTCCTCATAAATGCCGGCGCCCAGGGAAATCATGAGCTGCGCCGGGAGCCCGAGGCCGGCGACGGGCGAGCTCCGGCCGCCGCCCTGCGCCGCCAGCGCAAGGCGTCCGTGTAACAGCAGCGAGGTGAGCGCGCTCGCCACCGCTCCCAGCAGCACGGCGTAGAGCACCGCCTCCAGCAGCATGCCGGCGAAGAGTCGCGGACGAATGGGCCCGTGGACGCGCCGGTCCCGCCACACCAGCAGAGCCGCGGCGGCCAGGAGCAGCACGCTGAAGGCCGTCAGGCCGAAGCGGCCCCCGAGAGCGACGAAAACGCTCTTGAGCAGCACGTCCGCTCCGTTTCTGACCGCGCTCAGCTGGGCGTGACTCAAGACAAAAGCGAGCAGCTCGTAGAGCAGCAAGAGCGGCAGCGCGAAGAGCACACTGTGGCGGGGCGCGCGCGAGTCGCGCCAGTAGGAGCCAGTCGGCGGCATGGTCTTACCTTTCGGATCGTGCCAGCGACAAGTTTCGCCTACCGCGCGCTCCTGCGCTGCGGCATCCTGCTCGCGCCGCTGTTCGCCCACAGCCGTCCCAAGCTGCGCGCCGGCCTCGCGGGGCGAGTCGGACTGCTCGACCGGCTGACCCGCTGGGCCGCCGCTCACCGCGATCGCTCGCGCCCTCTCCTCTGGATGCACGCGGCCTCGGTCGGCGAAGGACTGCAGGCCGAAGCCGTGCTGCGCCGGCTGCGCGAGGCTCATCCTGCCTGGCAAATTGCCTATACCTATTTCAGTCCGTCCGCTGTCGAGCTAGGCCGATGCCAGCCTGCGGATGTCGCCGATTACCTGCCGTGGGACAGGAGCCGTGAGGTGACCGCAGCGCTGCAGGCGCTCCAGCCTGCGGCGCTCGTTTTCAGCAAGCTCGATCTTTGGCCGGAGCTCGCGACGCGTGCGGCAGCACAGGGAGTAGCGATCGGGATCACGGCCGCTACGGTGAGTCCCTTCGCCAGGCGGCTTCGCTGGCCGGCGCGGAGCCTGCTGAGTCCCGGCTATCGAGCGGTGACCGCAGCCGGCGCCGTGAGCGACGCCGACGCGGCGCGACTCGCCCGGCTCGGCGTGCCGGAGCGCCGGCTCGAGATCACCGGCGATCCAC
>DASYPD010000053.1:0-2057 GCA_036007005.1 Gemmatimonadales bacterium | reverse complement strand
GAGGACGTGCTCGCGCGCGGGCTCGAGCTGCTCGATGAGACCAGGCCCGGTGGTCGGCGGGTCAGGGAGACCCTCGAGTTCTACCGCTTTATTCGCTCCGACCTCAAAGCGCTGCTCGACCGCTGGAGCGAGCACCGGCGGCATCTCCTCGAACAGGAAGAAGCACGCCGCTGACCCGGCAGTCGACAAGGACTCGACGGGTTATCGCTCTGCCGCTCGACCAGTGTTTGGCGTACCTCAAGGATGCGGGTGACCCGCCGGTGGGCGCCGGCGCGGATCAGCTGGTTCCTCACCCTGCACCTCAGGCTCGTCGACAGGCGGGGCATCGCTGTGCTGGTCAAGCCCCACTGGAGAGTCCTGGCCGAGGCGCTGGGTCACGAGCGATTCGGCGGCGAGACTGCTTGCCGTGTTGCCAGTAACGGCCGCCAAGAACTCCTCCCGGCCAAGCGCGAGCGTGTGCAGCTCCTCGATGGCGGTGATCGTCGCCGTACGGGGAACATCACGAAGCAGGGCGATCTCGCCGAAGCAGCCGCCCGGCCCAAGAGGCGGGCGCGGCATACCCCGGACCGTCACCGCCGCTGATCCGCTGGCGATGATGTGGAATTCCTCGCCCGGGTCGCCTTCTCTCATGACAACAGTGCCAGGAGCGAACCGATCCGGCCGGAGTTCGGTGGAGAGCAGCTCGATGACCGCCAAGGGCAGCGGTGCGAACATCGGGAGGCCCCGCAGCAGGTCGACCTCCTTACCGGGCTGCGGCATCGTTCGATCGATCCGCGCGAAACGCCGGGCGTGGACAATCGTCAGCCCTGTCAAGCCGAGTCCGAGCAGCGCGAGCGTTCCGCGCATGTCGAATGCGTCGAGCAGGGTTGGGGCCGCGACTGATCCCAGGCCGATCCCGCCCAGCGCGGCAAGCTCTACCACGCCCAGAACCCTCGCCGTCATTCGTGGGCTCAGCAGTCTGGTGAGCAGCGTAAAGCCGCCGACGTCTTCCACGGCGTTGCCGATCCCGATTGCGACAAAAGCCAGATAGGCGACCACTGGTTCCATCACGAGGGATAGCAGGACGAGCGGCATGCCCCACAACAGCAGGCCGGCGATGAAGCTCCGGCCCAGCCGGGTCACCCGGATGACGGCACCGGCGACGACACCACCGACCAGTCCGCCGACGCCAAGCGCGGCGTTGAGCCAGCCCACGCCCTGCTCACCGAGGACCAACACGTCGACCGCGAGCACCGCGACCAGCACGGTGACGGCGCCCCGGACGAACGTCTGCGCGAACACGAGGATCGTGACGCCGCCGGGCGGAGCAAGCCGCATGAGAGCCTTGACGCCGGTCACCATGTCGTGCAGCACCCGCGTGGACCTCGAAGCGGAGGGACCGCGGCTCGCAACGGTCAGCTGGCGCAGGGACAGCCAGGCGAATCCGAAGAAGGTGGCTGCGAGTGCGATTGTCACCGTCGGGTCAGCCAAAGCCAGCAGCACACCTGCAAGGACGGGCCCGACGAGCGCGCCGCTGCTCTCCATCATCGAGGCGACGACATTGGCCGCGGTGAGCTCGGCGGGTGTCCGCACGAGCCACGGCAGGGTCGACGCCTGCAGCGGCCGGTAGGCGCCCTCCAGCCCAGAGCTGCCCGCGGCCAAGGCGACGACGACGAGCGCGGGGCCATCGACAGCGGCAGTGACCGCCGCGAGCGTGAGCAGGATGGCCTTCAGAGCGGTCGAGGCCCGCAGCAAAGCCTCACCGCGTACCCGATCGCCGATACCTGCGATCGCGAGCGCCACGGTAACGCCGGCGAGCATACGGAAGAGCCCGTACACCGCAATCAGCCCGGCTCCACCCGCTGCGTACGCGAACACCACGATCGCCACAGTGCTCGCGAACTCGCCCACAACGGAGAGCCCCCAGCCGAGCTCGATCCGCCGGACGTCCGGCGACCGAAGCGCCTCCCTGATGACTGCTCGGCGATCGGGCTGCCTTCGGAGCCGGGCTCTTTGCATACAACTATCCGCTCTCGAGCAGCGTCTCCGGGCTGGTCTTCACTTCGGCTACCGGACCG
>DASYPD010000052.1:0-3664 GCA_036007005.1 Gemmatimonadales bacterium | reverse complement strand
ACTGACCGACTACATGTGAATCGCGATCGAACTCCTCGCGCGGAGGGCTTCACCGAGTCCCGGACTATCCGGAAACGCGGTCGAACGAACAAGGGGGTCGCGATGAGAGCGACCCCCCATGCAGCGTTCCCGAAGCCTGCTTAAACACGCCAAACGGCGCGTCTAGCTTGTACCAAGATATCACAAAGTAAGGAGGAATTCAAGTCGTAGAGCGCGGGTGAGCTCAGGGCTGCGGCCGCCGCTCGCGATCTTCCCCGCCCAGAGTTGCGATGCCGAGACTGTCGTCAGGAATCGTCACCCCTTCGGCGCCCAGCAGACGGAAGAGCTTCCACTGCTGCTGTTTTGCCGACCAGACCCGGGGCCCGTTGTACATGAGCGAGATCAACAACACCCCATCGGGCCGGCCCAGGTAACCGCTTACCGTCGCCGCGTCACCCAGCGTGCCGGTCTTCGCGCGCACGATGCCGGGTCCCGGCAAACCTCTCGCGAGTCTCCGCAGCGTGCCCACTCCGTTCGTGGGCAACAATTGGGGGAAACCGCGACCCGCGGGTGACAAGGGAAAGCGCGCGAGATAGGAGATGAAGGCGAGTGGCGTGACACGATCATCATGGGAGAGCCCGCTGCCGTCGACCAGATGAATGCCCGCGAATTCGCCGGTGATCTGTTGCACATGCGCCGTCAGCCGGTCGGCGGGATGGTCGTCCCCGGCGGCCCAGCGCAGCAGCAGCTCGGCGCCGAGATTGAGGCTGCGGCGGTTCACTTCGCTGGCGATCGAATCGAATGGCTCTGAGCTCACCTGCGCGAGGACCGTCGGCGCTTCGGAATGGGTGGGGGCGGAGATTCCGCTGGCCCGGATCCACTCGATCCCCGTCTCCCGAAGCGCGCGCCCCCAGGCCGCCTCGAGCAGGGCGCGGGGATCGTCCGCAGTGCTGTGGTACAACCGGCTGCGCGCCAGCGTGCCGATGGTGCCGGTGACGACGTAGCGCCCACCCGGCACCCGCTCATAGCGGAGCCGCGCCCGACGGCCCACGACAGTCCTGGCCCGGATTTCCACCAACTCGCCTGCCCCGGCGGGGGATTCCGCCAGCAGGACCGCCGGCCTTCCCGCGGCGGCGGCGGGACCGATCGCAAAGCTGAGCTGGTTCTCGTTGAGCGTGAGGGCGCCGATCAGCGGCGCGAACCAACGGCCTCGGTGGCGGGGACTCCAGGCCTCGGGGTACGAAGCATCCGCTTCGCCCGTTGCGCTCACCACGTTCAGGGGGCCGATCAGGCGGCGGATCCCAGACTGGTAGAGCTGTTGCGCCAGCTCGCTCAAGCTCGGGCCGCCTCGCGCGGGCCGTTCGAGCGTCGGATCGCCGTTGAGCTCGAGCAGCCACGATCCGATCCAGGTACCGCTGGCCGGATCGACCCGGCCGTCGCCGATGACGCGGGTTAGGCGACGGGCATCGCCTCCCAGCACGCTCCTCGCAAAGCCGGTCGTGAACAGCTTGACCGTCGAGGCCGGAATCAGCGGGTGGCTGGGATCCACGGCCCAGAGCAGCTGGCCGTCCAGCGATGCCACGGCGATGCCCCAGGTCCCTGGAGCGGCGCGCGCCGCGCGCACGAACCAGGCATCGAGCTGCGCTTGAAGGGAACGGCCCTCGCGCGCCGGAGCGGGCCGCATCGCGGCCGCCGGCAGCGGAGCCAGCGCAAGAAAGGCCAGCAGGAGGGCGCGCGAAACCTTCACGCTTTCACCATCGCTTTGGCGATTGTGAGCAGTTGCATGTTGCTGGTGCCCTCATAAATCGTGCCAATCTTCGCGTCCCGGTAGTATTTCTCGACGGGATACTCCTTCGAATAGCCGTAACCGCCGAACAGCTCGAGGCACTGGGAGGTCACCCGATCGGCGACTTGCGAGCTGAACAGTTTTGCCATCGCCGCCTCTGTCGTGAACGGCCGGCCTCCATCCTTTAGACGAGCGGCGTTGTACACCATGAGACGCGCCGCTTCGACCTCTGTCCGCATTTGCGCCAACTGGAATTGCACCCCCTGAAATTCAGCCACAGGTTTGCCGAACTGACGGCGTTCCTTGACGTAGGCGAGGGCCGCCTCGAGCGCGCCCTGGGCAACCCCGATCATCTGCGCGCCGATTCCGATCCGGCCCTCGTTGAGGGTCTCGATCGAGATCTTGTAGCCCATCCCGACCGGGCCCAACACGTTCGCCGCCGGCACCCGGCACGCTTCCAGGATCAGCTCGCAGGTGCTCGAGGCACGAATGCCGAGCTTGTTTTCCTTCTTGCCCACCGAAAAGCCGGGGAAATCCCGCTCGACCAGGAAGCCCGTGATGCCTTTGTATCCTTTGGACGGGTCAGCGTTCGCGAAGACGATGAAGATTCCCGCTTCCGCCGCGTTAGTGATCCAGAATTTCCGACCGGTGAGCTCCCAGTGACCCTCGCGGGCCTCGGCCCGGGTCTGCAGCGCGAACGCATCGCTCCCGCTGCCGGGCTCGGAGAGGGCAAAAGCGCCGAGCAGGGTGGTCGTCATGCGGGGGAAGCAGCGAGCCTTCTGTTCTTCATTGCCCCAGCGGAGCAGGCAGTTGTTGACCAGCGTGTTTTGCACGTCGACGTAGATCGCGGCCGACGCATCGACCCGCGCCAGTTCCTCGATCGCGATGGTGGCGAGAAAGAAGGAACCTGCTGCGCCACCCCACCGTTCCGGAACCTCGACCCCCATGAGGCCCAGCTCGAAGAATTTCTGGATGAGGTCGGGCCGGAATTGCCCTGCGTCATCCATTTCCCGCACATGCGGTCCGATTTCCGCTTGCGCGAATTCGCGGACCGTCTGCCGGAACAGCTCCTCCTCATCGGAGAGCACCGTCAGCGACGGGCTCGGGGTCAGGATCTCTGGCATGGGGCGGCTCCAGAACGCGGGCGAGAACTGCTAAACCTTTGCAATATAGGAGATTGCACGCGAGGGGGGTAGCGCAGTCATCGCGAGGCTGGGGAGCAGTGGCCTCGGTCATCGCGAGGCTGCGGAGCAGCTGTGGCGATCTCAGCGGCCTGCCGCGAGCACCTCCAGAGCGACCGGGACCTTGCCGAGTGGGGCCGAGACCTGCGCCCCGCGCAGGCGATCTTTCACTGCCGCCAGCATCTCCCGAGCGATGCGGACCCCTTCGGCGAGCGCCTCCTCGCGACCCCGCTCACTGGCCCTCCGCATCCGGTTCAGCACTTCCTCGGGCACCGTGACGCCGGGAACCTCGTTCGCGAGGAATTCGGCATTCCTCAAGGAAATCAGCGGCCAGATCCCGCCGATGATCGGCAGCCGGAAGGACTCGACCTGCAGGAGGAAACGGTCGAGCTGCTCGAGGTCGAAGACCGGTTGGGTAATCGCGAATTCGGCGCCTGCGTCCACCTTCCAGTGAAACCGGCGCAGCTCGCGGTCGAGATCCGGAGCGGCGGGATTAACGCCGACGCCGATCACGAACTTGGTCGGCGTGCCGATCGGATTGTGGCCGGGGTCGAGGCCGCGATTGAGCCGTGACACCAGGTTGGTGAGCCCGATCGCGTCGATATCGAAGACGGCGGTGGCCTCGGGATAGGGCCCCATCTTGGGGGGATCACCGGTGACGAGCAGCAGATTGCGCAGTCCGGCCGCCGCGGCGCCGAGCAGATCCGAGAGCATGCCC
>DASYPD010000051.1:0-3228 GCA_036007005.1 Gemmatimonadales bacterium | reverse complement strand
CTCCGCGCGCTGGTTTTATGGCGACGCTCTCTTCATTGTGGATCCCTGGCTGTGGCTGCTGCTCGGGGGTGGGATCGTGCTCTCCCGCCGGGGCGCCCGGCGCGCCGGCAGCGCAGCGCGCTCGGCCGCCCGCCCCGCGCGGATCGCGCTCACTCTCTCGGCGTGTTATGCGCTCCTCATGGGGCTCGGGTCCCGCTACGGTAGGGCGGTGGTGGTGCGGCAAGCGCACGGCGAGCCGGCTCGTCGCGTCCTGGTCGCCCCGGTATTCGCCCAGTCGCTGCGCCGCGAGGTCATCCGCGAGGTGGGGAGCTTCTACGAGATCGGCCGGCTCCAGCTCGGCGCGCGATGGCGCTACGTGCCCCTCTCGGTCCGCTCCAAGGGAGCGGAGGATCCCGGCGCGGCGCTCGCCGCGAAGACTCGAGCGGGCGCGGCGTTTCTGCGTTGGGCGCGGTTTCCGGTTTTCGAATCCGTGCGAGTGGGCGACAGCATCCGCGTCACTATCAGCGACGTGCGCTATGGCGGAGCGGCCAACCGAACCTGGGCGAGCGTAACGGTCCAGGTTTCCGGCCGCTCAGTGCAGGAGCCCTGATCCTCTCCAGGACTGGACCTGACAGTGATGACGCTTGGCTCTCAGCTGCTCCTGCTGATCGTGCTCGCGATCCCCGTCGCCTGCATCAGCTGGACCGTGACCCACGAAGACATCTTTCGCGAGCCGCGCGAATGGCTGCTGCGTAAAAGTGAGACCAGCCGGTACCTGCTGCAGCGCAAGTTCTTCCTCGTCTTGACCTGCGAATACTGCTTCAGCCATTACGTCGCGCTGCTCTTTCTGCTACTGTTTCGCTTCACGCTGGCGTACCCGGGCTGGCGGGGATACGTGGTAGGCGGGTTTTCACTGGTGTGGATTGCCAACGTCTACATGAGCCTCTTCGGACGCCTGCGTCTGGAGATCAAGCACGAGCGCCAGGAGATCGCCCAGGCCGAGGAGGCCCTGGACGAAGAGGAGAAATGAAAGTCAAAGTCTTCGATCGTCACGGTGAGCTGGTGGGTCCCGTCGAATCTCCGCACGTCGTCAAGCTGGATGCCGAATGGCGCGCCCAGCTCACCTCGGCGCAATACCGGATCGCGCGCGGCAAGGACACCGAGCGTCCTTTCTGCGGCACCTTGCTCGACAACAAGCTCGACGGAGTTTACGTCTGCGTCTGTTGCCGGCTGCCCCTCTTCCTGTCCGGGGCCAAGTTCCACTCGGGTACCGGCTGGCCCAGCTTCTTCCAGCCGGTGGCGAAGGAGAACGTCAGGAGCGAAGTGGACCGCAGTTACGGCATGGCGCGGACCGAAATCCTGTGTGCCCGCTGCGATGCGCATCTTGGCCATGTCTTCAACGACGGCCCGGCGCCGAGCGGGTTACGCTACTGCGTGAACTCGGAATCGCTCGTCTTCGTCGCTCACGCAGAGCTCGCCGGCCTGGCCGATCCCGCCGTGGACGTGCCCTAGCCCTTCTCCCCAGGTCGCGGCTGATCCCCTCGCTCCAGCAGCTGGCGCATCGTCCCTGGGGCATTCCCGCCGGGCCGTGGCTGCTGCGGCAGACCTGGCACGAGCTGCTGTTTGCGCATTGGCCCGTGCCCGCGGAGCTGTTGCGGCCGCTGCTCCCTCCCGGCCTGACGCTGCAGGAGTTCGCGGGCAGCGCCTGGGTGGCGGTGACGCCATTCTGGATGTCGGGAGTGCGGCTTCGCGGCTGGCTCCCGCTTCCGGGCGCCGCACGCTTCGAGGAGCTCAACGTCCGCACCTACGTCACCGTGGGGGACCGGCCCGGCGTCTGGTTCTTCAGCCTCGATGCGGCGAGCCGCCTGGCGGTGTGGGGAGCCCGCCGGTTCTATCGGCTCCCCTATGTTCATGCGCGAATGTCCCACCGGCATAGCGGCGGCTCGATCGACTACCACTCCCAGCGGCGAGACGGCACGCGGTTCGAGGCCCGCTACGAGCCGATCGGGCCGGTGACGCCGAGCCGTCCCGGCAGGCTGGAACACTGGCTAACGGAGCGCTACTGCCTCTATGCGCAACGCGGGGCAGGTCCGCTCTACCGAGCCGAGATTCATCACGCCCCGTGGCCGCTCCAGCCGGCCCGCGCCGCCATTGGCCGCAACGACATGCTCCGGATTCACGGCATCGATCTGGGCGATGCTCCGGCCTGCCTCCACTATTCGCGCCGACTCGAGGTGATCGTCTGGCCGCCGCAGCGAGTGGAGGCATGCTAGCTCACTCGGCTTGCTCGACCGAGACCTCGACCACGCCCTCGTCGTCGTAGCTCACGTGCACGCGCCAGGGCCGGCAGCATACCTGGCAGTCTTCGATGTATTCCTGGGCCAAGCCACCGTCGGGATCGAGGGCGAGGATGACGGATTCTCCACAGTAGGGACAGGTTACCTCGGCCTCGGTCGCGAGCTCTGAATCGTCCGGCTCGGCGGGCTCGTCATCGTGCGGTGCGTCTTCTTCGCGGTCACGTCTCACCATAACTCCTCGGGTCTCGGGTCTACTTGACAGCGGCGGCTCCGGGCCATCCCTTTGGGCTCTGGAAGGAGTCCTTCGGCAGGAGGTCTTCCCATGGACGTCTGGACCGCAGTGCTGTGGGTGGGGAAGCTAGTCTTCTGCGGCTTCTTTTTCATGAGCGGGCTGAAGCACTTTACTCGCCTGAAGGACGTCGTCGCCTATGGGCGGAGCAGACAGCTTCCGCTGCCGGAGCTGCTCGTTCCGCTCTCCGGGCTCATGCTGACCGCCGGCCCCGTGATGATTCTGTTGAGCTGGCACGCGCTCTGGGGCTTTGCCATGCTTGCGCTGTTCCTGATCGCCGCCGCCTTCCTGATCCACAAATACTGGGTGGAAACCGATCCCATGCAGCGGGGCAACCAGCGGAACCACTTCGGGAAAAACCTCGCGCTGGGCGCCGCCTGCCTGCTGCTGGCCTTTGCAGTCCACCGGAGTGGAGTTCCCCTCTGAGATCTCGCCTCATGATGCTGTTCGCGTCGCTGAGGACGCTGGTCTATTCGGTGCTCTTTATCGCTGTGGTCCTGGTGTTCTTCCCGGCCCGGGTATTCGCCTGGTCCGGCCTGGTGCGGCCAGATCACGTCGGAGCCGTGCAGCTGGCGGGCCTGGCGCTCGGCGGTACGGGGGCGCTGCTCGCGGCGTGGTGCATCTTCAGCTTTGCGCTGGTTGGACGCGGGACGCCGGCGCCCT
>DASYPD010000050.1:0-4650 GCA_036007005.1 Gemmatimonadales bacterium | reverse complement strand
TCCGCCTCGATCGCGTGCATCGCGGGACAGCCGCTGTAGGTCGGCGTGAGGATGACCCGGACGGTGCGGCCGTCCTCCTCCACGCTCACTCCGCGCACGATACCCAATTCGACGATCGACAAGACCGGCACTTCCGGATCCATCACCGCATCGAGCGCCGCCCGCCCGCGAGCTACCGCCGCCTCGGCGCCTTCCCAGTGACGTTCTGCTACCATTTCGCCCCCGGGTGGCTGCGGGCCACGATCTGCAGCTCCGCCAGCAGGTGGCCCAGGTGCTCACTGTGCCGGCCGAAGCGGCCTCCGGTCATCCGCGGGGGACCCGGCGGAATCGTCAGGGTGGCGCGGGTGAGGATGTCGCGCAGCAGCACTTCCCAGGGGGCCCGCAGCGGTTCGAGCTGGGGTACGATGCCTTCCGCCTGGAGCGCCGCGTCCACCTCGTTCTGGTAGCTCAACTCGCCGGTCCAGGGCCAGAGCTCGTCGAGCGCTGCCTGCGCCCGCGCGTGACTCTCCGGCGTTCCGTCGCCCAAGCGCAGCACCCATTCGTTGCTGTGCCGCAGATGGTAGCGCGTCTCTTTGAGTGCCTTGGCCGCGATCGCCGCGAGCTCCGCATGGCTCGAGCGGGTCAGCGCGTCGAGCAGCTGCAGGCTCCAGGCGTCGAAGAGCAGCTGGCGCATGAGGGTGAACGCGAAATCGCCCTTCGGCAGCTCACAGAGCTGCAGGTTCCGGAACTCGTGTTCGTCGCGCCAGTAGGCCAGCGCGTCTTCGTCCCGGCCCCTGCCCTCGAGGCGCCCAGCCAGCCGCAGGAAGATGCTGGCCTGTCCCAGCAGGTCGAGCGCAAGGTTAGCGAGGGCGATGTCTTCTTCGAGGACCGGCCCGTGGCCGCACCATTCGGAGAGTCGGTGCCCAAGCACGAGGCGATCGTCGCCGAGGCGAAGGAGGTATTCGAAGAGGGGACCGTTCATAGGGCCCCTCCTTTCGGCACCTTGTAAAACTGAGGATGTCTATACGGCTTATCGTTTCCCGGCTCGAAGAAAGGCCCCGCGTCTTCCGGGCTCGACGCGGTAATCGCCGAGCTCGGCACCACCCAGATACTGACGGCCTCGCCCCGGCGCGTGTAGGTATCGCGCGCGTGCTGCAGCGCGAGCTCGGCGTCGGGTGCGTGCAGGCTCCCGGCGTGCTCGTGGGGTCCGCCGCCGGGCGGCTGGGTGAAGACTTCCCACAGCGGCCAGCCGCTCTCGCTCACGCCGCCTCGGCTTCCTTGCGATGCTTCGCCGCGTAGGCCGCCGCGGCCTCGCGAACCCAGGCTCCGTCCGCCTGCGCCTGGCGCCGCGCCGCGAGCCGCTCGCGATTGCAGGGCCCGTTGCCGCCGATCACCTGGTAGAATTCCTCCCAGTCGATCGGCCCGAACTCCCAGTCTCCGGTGTGCTCGTTCAGCTTGAGCTCGGGATCCGGCAGGCTGAGCCCGATGGCCTGCGCCTGCGGCACGCTCAGGTTCACGAAGCGCTGGCGCAGCTCGTCGTTGCCCTTCTGCTTGACCCGCCAGCGGAGGAGCTCCGCGCTGTTGGGGCTGTCCTTGTCGCTCGGCCCGAACATCATCAGCGACGGCCACCACCAGCGGTTCACGGCGTCCTGCGCCATCGTCTGCTGCGCCGGCGTGCCCGCTGCGAGGGTGGCGAGGATCTCGTAGCCCTGGCGCTTATGGAAGTTCTCTTCCTTGCAGATCCGCACCATGGCTCGCGCATAGGGGCCATAGGACGCGCGCGCCAGCATCGTCTGGTTCACGATGGCCGCGCCGTCCACCAGCCAGCCGATCGCGCCCATGTCGGCCCAGCTGAGCGTCGGATAGTTGAAGATGCTCGAGTATTTTGCCGTGCCGGCGAGCAGCTGCTCGATCAGCTCGGCGCGCTCCACGCCGAGGGTTTCGGTGCCGCAGTAGATGTAGAGGCCGTGGCCCGCCTCATCCTGGACCTTGGCCAGCAGCGCGAGCTTGCGGCGCAGGCATGGTGCGCGGGTGATCCAGTTCCCTTCCGGCAGCATGCCGACGACTTCGGAATGCGCGTGTTGCGACATCATCCGGATGAGTTGCCGGCGGTAGCGTTCCGGCATCCAGTCCTTCGGCTCGATCGTCTCGCCCCGGGCAATCCGCGCCTCGAACGCGGCGAGTCGGGCTGCATCCTCCGGTGCGGTGTCTTTGGCTGTACGTTCCATCTGTTCGGGCTCCCGGCGGCTCGAGTCGCGTCCCCGATCCGCTTATTCAGCAAGGGTTTACCTTTATGCAATATAGCTCGGTTCCGAGGAGCGGCGCGTGAGCACTCCTGCTAGCCTCGAAGCGGGAACGGTCGAGACGACGCTGGCCGACGGCGTCGGCACGGTTCGCTTCGGACATCCCAAGAGCAACTCGCTGCCGGGCGCGCTGCTCACCCGGCTCGCCGGAGCAATCACCCAGCTGGGGGCCGACGGTGCAGTGCGGGTGATCGTGCTGCAAAGCGACGGCACGGGGCCCTTCTGTGCCGGCGCTTCCTTCGACGAGTTCAGGGCCGTACACTCAGCGGAAGACGGCAAGCGCTTCTTTGCCGGATTCGCGCACGTGATCCTGGCCATGATCCGCGCGCCCAAGTTCGTGCTGACCCGCGTGCAGGGAAAGAGCGCGGGAGGCGGCGTCGGCCTGATCGCGGCAGCTGATTACGCGCTCGCCGTGACCGGCGCGGACATCAAGCTCAGCGAGCTGAGCGTGGGGATCGGGCCGTTCGTCGTGGGGCCGGTCATCGAAAAAAAGCTCGGCCTGGCCGCCTTCAGCGCGCTCGCCGTGGATGCCGACTGGCGCAGCGCCGCCTGGGCCGAGCAGCATGGACTCTACGCCGAAGTGCTGGACAATCTGACGGCGCTCGATGCCCGGGTCAGAGACTGCGCCGCCAACCTGGCCGGTTACAACCCCGAGGCGATGCAGCTGCTCAAGGAGGCCTTCTGGACCGGCACGGAGGATTGGCCCGAGCTGCTGAGCCGGCGGGCGGAGCTGAGCGGCAGGCTGGTCCTCTCCGAGTACACTCGCGACGCCATCGGCTCCTGACGACGCGGCGAGACCCGATCCTGCGATTCCCCCCGAGCCCCGGAGTGCCCATGCCGGCAAGCCGAACTTCCCCCCTCGTCGCCATCCTGCTATTCATGTCGGCCGGAATGAGCGCCGCGCAATCCTCCCCCCCGTGCGCGCAGCACGCGCGCGACTGCCCCGCCCCGCCCGTGGTGCGGGTCGGTCCCGCGGGCGCGCTGCTGGCGCCGCCCTCCGACGCCGTGGTGCTGTTCGACGGCCATGACCTCTCCAAGTGGAAGGGCAGCGATGGGGGCCCGGCGAAATGGCTGCTGCGCGACGGCTCCCTGGAGGTGGCGCCCGGGACGGGCGCGATCGAGAGCGCGCAAGGCTTCGGCGACGTGCAGCTCCACATCGAGTGGATGGCGCCTAACCCGCCCAAGGGATCCGATCAGGATCGCGGCAACAGCGGGGTCTTTCTCATGGGGCGCTACGAAGTGCAGGTGCTCGATTCCTACGGCAACGTCACCTATCCCGATGGCCAGGCCGCGGCGGTCTATGGCCAATACCCGCCGCTGGTGAACGCCAGCCGGGCTCCGGGCGAGTGGCAAAGCTACGACATCGTGTTCCACCGCCCGCGCTTCGCCGCCGATGGCAGCCTCCAGCGTCCCGCGACGCTCACGCTGCTGCACAACGGCCTGCTGGTGCAGGATCACGTGAGCCTGACCGGCCCTACCGGGCACCAGCAGCGGCCGCCCTACAGCGCGCATGCCGACCGGCTGCCGCTCTTGCTGCAGGACCATGCGCATCCGGTGCGCTATCGGAATATCTGGGTACGAGAACTCGAGCGTTAGGCCCTAACCCGTGAGTCACGCCATGCGCCGCTACCTCACCGAATTCATGGGCACCTTCTTCTTCGTGCTGACCATCGCGCTCGTCGTCACCCAGCGCGATCCGACAGCGCCGCTCATCATCGGCTCGGTGCTGATGGTCGTGGTCTACATGGGCGCCCCCGTCTCCGGCGGGCACTACAATCCCGCCGTTTCGCTCGCGCTCTTTCTGCGCGGCAAGCTGCCGCGCTCGGATCTGCTGCCCTACCTCGTCGCCCAGGTCCTGGGGGCGCTGGCCGGCGCCTTCCTCTCCTATGTCATCCTGGACCGCACCTTCGGCCCCGCCCCCGCGGCGACCACGACCACCGTCACCGCGTTGCTCGTGGAAGGACTCTACACCTGTCTGCTCGCCCTCGTGGTGCTCAACTGCGCCGCGCGCGAAGCCACCAAGGGAAATTCGTACTACGGCCTCGCCATCGGCTTCACCATCCTGGTCGCGACCTATGCCGGCGGCGGCATCAGCGCGGGCGTCTACAACCCTGCCGTCGCGACGGGGGCTCTCGTCATTAATGCCCTTTATGGCGTCGGGGATCTGAGTCATCTCTGGCTCTATCTCGTCGGCCCCTTCGCGGGGGGAGTGCTGGCGGCGATTCTGTTCAAGCTGCAGGGAGAGAGCTGAAGCCTAACCCGCCAGCCTGGCCAGCCATTCCCTCAGGATCCGGCCGGTCTCCTCGGGCGCGGAGTGCGGGAAGAGATGCCCGCGCCCGCTCAGCACCCGCTGCTCCGCCCAGGGCAC
>DASYPD010000049.1:0-3592 GCA_036007005.1 Gemmatimonadales bacterium | reverse complement strand
TGGGGGAGTGTGCCCCCGGCCTGCAGCTTGAGCTCCAGGCGGCTCTGGTTGTTGAGATCCCCGTAGAAATTGGTCTGCTCGTTGAGCCGCACGAACGGCCCTGCCCCGGAGGTGGTGTAGTCGTCCGTCCCGGTGAGGCTGTTCAGGTTTCCCACCAAGCGGGTTAGGGTCGCCGAGCCCCGGGCCCACCAGCTGGGATAGCTCGCACTGGCGTTGAGCTGCAGCTGGTCGAACTTCCGGGTCGCCTCCGGCACGTTGGTGAGCACATTGTCGGGCTGATAGCTCAGGGCGAGATACGAGGCCCCGTTGCGGGTGAACCCGGGAGGGATGTAGTCGGCGTTGATGATCTGGCCGGAGAGCACCAGCGCGCGCCAGAAGATGATGTCCTCGTTCGAGACCGCCAGCGTCGGCAGCACCAGCCGCTCGCCGTTGAAGATCACCGGATGGAAGAAGCGGTCCAGCACGCTGACGTTCTCGTACACCGTGTAGTTCTGTGCCAGGTTTCGGTCCACCACCGCCACCATGTTCTTGTTGCGGCGTCGCACGTAGAGCGCCTCCGCCTTGAACCCCGTGCCGAAGCTCTTTTCCAGGCCCAGGGTGGCCTGCTCCAGATACGGCTCCTTGAAGTCTTCGACGCGGCCGACCTCGTTGAGCCGGATGGTCTGCGCCTTCCGCCACGCCGGACTCGCGTCCCGCTCTGCCGCGCTGAACGCCGTGCGCGGATCGCTGAACCCGGGTCCCGTGTACTCCCAGCGCTCTTCATTCGAGTAGACCTTGCCGCCTTCGGCGCGATCGAAGAAGGCGGCGAAGAGATTCTGATGGAAGATGCCCCAGTGTGCCTTGGCCACCAGCGTGCCACGGCCACTCAAGTCGATCACCACGCCGATCCGCGGATCGAACGCGTTGTCGTTCACCGGGGTGAAATACACCCTGCCGGGCACCGGCTGGCGTAGCCGCCCGATCCAGCGTCCCCAGCGCAGCCCCGGATTGAGGCTGAGCCAGCGGGTGAGCTGGATGTAGTCCTGCACGAACGCGGCGCTGTTCTGCACCTTCGAGTCCAGCCGCACCTCGCCGCCCCAGCTGCTCGTGATGACCCCGCTGAAGATCCAGGTCGCGGGATTCGCCGGATCGAAGACCGGCGCGGTGAGCCGCTCCCCCGGCCTCCAGGTGAGTCCGCCATTGCGCAGCCGCTCCTGGATCCAGGAGCCGAAGCCCTGCTCGCCGCCGATCTTGAGGTGGTGCTCGGCGCCGAACGTCTTGGCATACACGTCCCAGTTGAGCGCGAAGCCGAGGCTCGCCGGCTCCCGCCGCTCCCGGAACGCGGCGTTCTGGTATTCCCGGGGATTGACCTCAAGCAGCGTGGCCACGCCTGGCACCGCGGCGCCGGCGTAGGGCTCCCGCCGGTCGCTGCCGGCGAAGCCCGCCAGCTTGAGCTCCAGGAAATTGCGCGGCGACCAGGTGCGTTGCCACGACACGTTGTAGAACGTCGTTCCCGCCCGCCGCCGCTGGGTCGCTTCGGGACTTTGAAAGCCGTTCAACCCGAAGCGCTCGACCCCGAGATCCGTGCGCCCGAGCGCGCCGTTCAGGATGTCCCGGCGTCCCGGCTGCCAGCTCAGCTTGCCGAGCAGCTTGAGCTCGGTCTCGGCGGGGCCTTGCGCGGCGAACTCGCCGGGCAGTTGCCTGACCCGGTTGAGCACCCGGGTTCCCCGGTCCACCAGCTGCGCGAAGGCGGCGAACTGCAGCCGGTCGCGCAGGATCGGCCCGCGCAGCTGACCGTCGAATTCCGCGCGATGTGAAGCTTCCGATCCCGCTTCGGTCACCCGCAGGTTCGACCCGTTGAGATGCCACGAGTCGCCGTTGCTGCGCAGCTCTCCCTGGTAGCGATTGGTGCCGGATTTGGTGACGAGGTTGACTAACCCGCCCTGAAAATTGCCGTATTCGGCGCCCGCGCCGAGCCCCTTGACCTCGACCTCTTCGATCCAGCTCGGCGCGGGCTGCAGGAAATCGCCCCCGAGCCCCGGATGATTCACCGCCACGCCGTCGAGCTGGTAATTGTTGGCTTGTGCCGTCGCCGCCCCCCAGATCTGGTCGGGCCGTGCGCCGGGAGTGAATGCCACCAGATTGCGCGTGTCGTTGGGCAGCGGAAGCAGCCCCAGCTCGCGCGCCGTGAGTCGGGTACCGAACTCGGTATCGCTGGTGTTGAGGCGGACCGCCGCGGCCCGCACCACGATCGAGTCGAGCGCCAGTGCCGTCGCCGTGAGCACCAGCGTGAGCTTCTCGACCCGGCCCGCGAGGACGCTCACCTCGCTGACGCTGAGGGGGCGATACCCGATCCTCCTCACGGCGAGGCGATACCGCCCGGGGGGAAGAAAGCCGAACCGGAAGGCGCCTTGGGAATCCGTCACGGCCTGTCGGCGCGTGACGCCGTCATCGTGCGCCGCAACGAGCTCCGCCTGCGCCACCGCTCGGCCGGCACTGTCGCGCACCTGGCCCTGAATGATTCCGGTGTTGGCGGACTGGGCGCCCAGTGGCGTTCCGGCAGCGACGGCAAGACCTGCCAGGAACACCGATCGCCATCGCGCCGTGAATGTCATGCAGTGGCCAGCAGGAGAGTCAGCGAATGATAGCTCCTTCGTGAGGGGCCGGGGGACTGGTCACTGGTCACCGGTCACTGCTCTTGAGCTTCCCTGCTTCGATCGCCGCCCGCCGCAGCACGAACTCGATCTGCGCGTTCAGCGACCTGAGCTCCGCGCTGGCCCAGCGCTGCAACGCCTCGTGCAGCGCCGGATCCAGGCGGAGCAGAAAAGCCTTCCGCTCAGGCATAGCGGCGTGCGGGTTAGCCGGCGTACAGCGTTCCGGTATTCACCACCGGCTGGACTCCCCGCTCGCCGCACAGCACCACCAGCAGATTGGAGACCATCGCGGCCTTCCGCTCGTCGTCCAGCTGCAGGATGTTCTTCTGCGCCAGCAGCTCGAGCGCGTTCTCCACCATGCCGACCGCGCCCTCGACGATCTTGTAGCGCGCCGCGATGATGGCGCTCGCCTGCTGCCGTTGCAGCATCGCCTGGGCGATCTCGGGCGAATAGGCCAGATGGGAGATCCGGGCCTCCTTGACCTCGACGCCCGCCTTGGCCAGCCGGTCGGAGAGCTGTTGCATCAGGTTGGCCGCGATCTCCGTGGTGTGGCTGGAGAGCGCCGGTTCGCCGGTGCTGTGCGAATCGTACGGGTAGCTCGAGGCGAGCGCGCGCACCGCCGACTCGCTCTGCACCCGCATGTAGTTTTCGTAATCGTCCACTTCGAACATCGCTTCGGCCGTGTCGACCACCCGCCAGACCACGATCGCGCCGATCTCGATCGGGTTACTGTTGGCGTCGTTCACCTTGAGCTTGGCCGTCTCGAAGTTCCGGGTCTTGAGCGAGAGCTGCTTCTTCAGGGTGAAGGGGTTCACCCACCAGAAACCGGCTTCCTTGATGCTGCCGTAGTAGCGTCCAAAGAGCGTGAGCACCTTGGACTCGTTGGGCTGGACGATCACGAAGCCGGGCGGCACCAGCATCAGGAGGACAAACGCCGCCACCGCCAGGAGGATGCGCGC
>DASYPD010000048.1:0-8912 GCA_036007005.1 Gemmatimonadales bacterium | reverse complement strand
ACCTTCCGATCGGCCGCTTCCTGGGGAAGGGCATGCACAATCACTGCCAGCGGGTCAGGGCGAAGGCGGAGGAGAAGTTCGGCGGGGTGAAAGGCGTGGCGAAGATGTTTCCGGACTCCGCCTACCAGCTCACCCACAACGCGCTCTTCCCGAAGGACTGCATGCACATCGAGAACGTGGGGGGCGAGGTGGAGGCACCGGAGCTGCAGAATCAGCGTTGCATCGTGGGGTGCTTTCCGTGGAAGTTCCGGGGCGGGGAAGCCGCGTTCTGCCGGACCGTGGCGTGGCTGGGTGAGTGGCCGCGGAATCCCTGATTCGCGTCGAAATGTTGCGGGCTGCGCGGGTTGGCTCCGAGTGCTTGACCGTTTTGCCCACAGATTTCACAGATGACACAGATTGGGGGTTTGCGAGAAGGAGAACGGAGAGATAGCCAGACCTACACTATCATCGGTGCGGCCATGGAGGTACATCGAGTCCTTGGCTCAAGATTCCTGGAACCGGTCTATCAGTCGGCCCTGCAGGAAGAATTTGGCCGTGCTTGTGGAACTCAAGGCCCTGGATCGAATCAGTGATAAAGAGGAAAGCCAAATCATCAACTACCTCGCGGCCAGTCGCTTGGGACGAGGCCTGCTCTTGAACTTCGGTAGTTCCTCACTCCAGTTCAAACGATTCGTTGGGGCGCACTCGCCTCACGCGCCTTCATCTGTGCAATCTGTGAAATCTGTGGATTCTTGGATAAGCAAGCCGTGACCCCGTCGCTCACCGCGGCTGAGATCGCGCGGCGGGTCGCGGCAGGAGAGTTATCTCCCGTCGAGGTGATCGAGGCGGCGCTCGAGCGGGTCAACACGCTCAACCCCCGGCTCAACGCGATCGTCACCCTCAACGAACACGCGCTGGAGGACGCCCGTGCGTTGGAGCGGCGTTTGGCGGCCGGGGAGTCCGTGGGGCCGCTGGCCGGCGTGCCGGTGGGCATCAAGGACGTTACGCAGGTTGCCGGACTGCGCACCACATTCGGATCCCCACTCTACCGCGATCACATTCCCAGCGAAGATGCGCTGGTGGTGCAGCGCCTCCGTGCGGCGGGCGCGATCATCCTCGGGAAGACCAACACACCGGAGTTCGCGGCGGGGGGCAATACCTGGAACGATGTCTTCGGCCGCACCAGGAATCCCTGGAACCCCGCGCGGAGCGCAGGCGGCTCGACCGGCGGCGGGGCGGCGGCACTCGCCACCGGAATGATCGCGCTGGCCGAAGGCACCGATCTCGGCGGCTCGCTCCGGATCCCAGCCTCCTTCTGCGGCGTCGTCGGATTAAGGCCGTCGCCCGGGTTAGTCCCGACCTATCCTACCGATTTCGTGTGGGACACCCTGCAGGTCACCGGCCCGATGGCACGCACCGCCGAGGATGTCGCGCTGATGCTGCAGGCCATGGCAGGGCCGAGTCCTTTGGCGCCACTGCGCCAACCCATCAGGGGACGCGACTTTGTGGCCGCGGTGCGCTCCGGCCTCCGACAGAATCTTCGCCTGGCCTATTGTCCCGATATCACCGGCATCGGCATCGAGCCGGCTATCGAAGCGGTGTGCCGGTCCGCTGCAGCCGGCCTGGAGCGGTGCGGGGCCCGGGTCGACAGCGTCGAGCTCGATCTCTCCGCGGGGCGGCAGGCCTTTCTGGCGCTGCGCGGGCTCTGGTTCGTGACCTGGATGCAGGAGCGGCTGGACCGGATCGAGGAATTCGGCGTCAACGTGCGCAACAATACGAAAGCCGGGTTAGCAGGGTCGCTGCGCGATCTGGGCGCGGCCGAGACCGTTCGGGGCCGGATCTGGCACCGGTTCCGCGAGTTGTTCGAGCGCTACGACTATCTGCTCACGCCCACGATGGCAGTGCCGCCCTTTCCGGTCGAGCAGAACTATCCCGACAGCGTCGCGGGCCAGCCGATGCAGACCTATATCGACTGGCTGGCGCCCACCTTCGTGCTGAGTTTGACGGGACTCCCGGTGGCCTCGGTCCCCTGCGGTCTCGCGGCCGGCATGCCGGTGGGAATGCAGGTTGTGGGTCCCCCGGAAGGAGAAGAGGCGGTGCTCGCGTTGGTGGGAGCACTGCAGCAGGGCTGTCCGCTCCCGCCGCCCCCGCTCGGCTGAAGCGTTAACCCGCGCGGTCTTCGAAGAGCCTCGCCACCTCGGGCTTGAGCACTTTGCCCATCGCGTTGCGGGGCAGCGCCCTCACGGAACGAAGCGCACGCGGCACTTTATAGGGTGCCAGGCGCTCCCTGGCCCAGTGCTGCAGCGCCTCCAGGCTCAGCTCGGCTCCGGCGCCGAGCTCGACGGCCACGGAGACCCGTTCGCCCCAGTCGGGATCGGCGATTCCCACCACCGCGCACTCGGCGATTGCCGGATGGGCGCGCAGCGCCTCTTCGATTTCGAGCGCCGAGACCTTGAATCCTCCCGTCTTGATGATGTCGACGTTGCTGCGGCCGAGCAGGCGATAGGAGCCGTCTTCGAATACGGCGGTATCGCCAGTCCGGAACCAGCCCTGCCGGAAGGCGTCGCGGGTGGCGTCGGGCCGGCGCCAGTACTCGAGGAAAACGCTGGGACCGCGCACCTCGATCTCACCCGGGGTTCCCGGCGGGACGGACTCGCCGGTTTCATTCACCAGGCGGACCTCGACCCCGGGCAGCGGCGTCCCCACGAATCCGGGCTTGCGCGACCCGTGCAGCGGATTGGAGAGGGCCATGCCGAGCTCGGTCATGCCGTAACGCTCCAGCAGCGTATGGCCGCTGATCCGGCGCCATTCCTCCAGAGTGGCCACCGGCAACGCGGCAGAGCCCGAGATCATAACCCGCATTTTCCTGCAACCGCGCGACATGGCGGTGCGCCGCTCGGGCGAGGCGGCATCCCAGGCCGCGATCAGGCGCCGATAGACGGTCGGAACGGCCATGAACAAGGTCAGTCGGCCCGCCGCAATGCGTGACCAGGTTTCTTCCGCATCGAATTTCGGCAACATCTCGCATACCGCGCCGGACCACAGCGCGCAGAGCACCACGTTCACGATGCCATGCACGTGATGCAGCGGCAGCACCAGCAGGACGCGATCGGCCTCGGTCCATTCCCAGGCCTCGATCAAGGCGATGAGCTGGGCCTGCACATTGGCGTGGGTGGTGACGACGCCTTTGGGTTTGCCCGTGGTGCCGCTGGTATACACCATCAGCGCCCGGCGCTCCAGGCTGAGCTCCGGCAGTGGAGCGGGCTCCGTCCCCAGCAATTCCGCGGTCGTGGCATAACGCGCGTTCGCGGCACCGGCGAGAGATCCCAGCAGTGCCGCGGACGCGGGATCCGAGACGACAATCGCGGCGTCCGCGTCGCCGATGGTGTAGCCGAGCTCCGGCGCGGGGTGGGATTGCGCCAGGGGCACCGCGATGCCGCCCGCGCGCCAGATCCCCCACAGCATCGCAACGTACTCGAAACCTGGTGGTACGAAGAAGGCAACTCGGGCCTCTGCGAGATCCGGGCGGCCGGCGAGGAGACCGGCTGCTACGCGCGCGGAGGCCTCGAGCAGCGCGCTGTAGCTATGGGAGCCGGCGGCATCTTCGAGCGCGACTCGTCCGGCGTAGCTCTCGGCGCGAGCGAAGAGAGGAAGCGTGGAATCCGTGGAGGCCATGTCTCAAGAAACGACGCGGGAAGACCAACGGCAAGAGGCATCCGTCCTGCTATTGACAGCGCGCGCTTTGCGAGTAAGCTCTCGCACCTCAACCCTCCCTCGGAGAGCATCGTATGCGAGTTTTTAGGATCGGTGGCAGTGCGGCTACGCTGAATGTTCTGCTGGCCGGTGCCCTCGCCGCCCAGACGATGGGCCCGCCGGCCTTTATGCAGATTTTCCGCGAACGCGAGAAGTTCGGCCATGGCGCTGCGCACCGGCAGACCGAAGCGGCCTGGCCGCGCGCGTTTGCCCGCGCGAAGATCCCGAACAACTATATGGCGCTCAGCACGATGTACGGGTCGCCGCAGGTCTGGTTCGTCGAAGGGCACAGCAGCATCGCCGAGCTCGCGGCAGCGAACAAGGCGATCGAGGCGGTGCCGGGCCTGAGCGCGGAACTGGACCGCTATTCCGCCGCCGACGCCGCGAACGTGGACAATGCCGACGCTATCCTCGCGCGCTTCGTGCCGGAGGCGAGCAACCCAACCCCCCTCAATCTCGGGGAGCAGCACGTTTGGGAAATCACCATTTTCCGGGTTCGGCCCGGCAAGGAGGCGAGCTTCTTCGAGGGCGCGAACCTCTACAAATCGGTGGTACAGCAAGCCAAAGCCGAGGCCCCGTGGGCGAGCTATGAAGTGATGGCGGGGATGCCCGGCCCGGTGTATCTGGTCTTCTCCCCGCACAAAACGCTGGCGGAGATCGATCCGAATACCGGTACCATGGCGGCGATCATGAAGGCGATGACTCCCGAGACGATGAAGCAGCTCGGCGCGGTGTCGGAGAACTTCATCTCGGTGGAGACCCTGGTGCTGACCCCGAGTCCGGAAATGAGCTATCCGATGGAGGAGTGGGTCAAGCAGGATCCGAAATTCTGGGCCAAGAAGGCCATGCCGGCCGCGGCACCCGCCCCGAAGCCGGCCGCGCCGAAGCCGTAACGCGGATTCAGAGCTCCGCCCGCCTCGGACTCGGCTTGCGCGAGGGATTCGTGGAAGCGGAGCTCTTCATCCAGTTCCGCCTCGAAGCGACGGCGGCCGAGTACCAGCGGATCTTGCGGAAGAGACTCAGCATTGGGGCTCGGCTCAGGCGGGGCGCAGCACGCTGCGCACCGCGACCACGACCTGCTCGAAGGCGGAGACCTCCTGGGCCAGCTGGCGTTTGCCGGCGCGGGTGAGCTCGTAGTAGCGGGCCCGGCGCTTGGTGGGGGTGATGCGCCAGGCGGCCCTGACCAGCCCTTTGAGCTTGAGGCGCTGGAGGGCGGGGTAGAGCGAGCCTTCCTCCACCTGGAGGGCCGCGGCGGAGAGCCGCCCGATATGCTGGGCGATGCCGTAGCCGTGCATGGACCCGAGGGAGAGGGTCTTGAGGATCAGGAGGTCGAGGGTGCCAGGGAGGAGCTCGACCTTAAAGGACTCGCGTGGTGTAGCCATAGATTGTCAATACATAGAGAGAATATGTATAGATAACCTATGTTAAACGAGGTGGTTCGTCAAGCGAGTTTCTGGCTCGCTCCCGGAGAATCCCGTATACTTCCGACGCTTCCATTGCCAGCGCCTTCCTTCCCGGAGGCCCGTTCTGTCCGACCCGTTCGAGCGCCTCAAGACCGCCCTTGCCGACCGTTACACCATTATCCGGGAAATCGGGAGTGGTGGGATGGCGACGGTCTATCTCGCCCAGGATCTCCGCCACCACCGCAAGGTCGCGGTCAAGGTGCTGCGGCCCGAGCTGGCGGCCACGATGGGCACCGAGCGTTTCCTGCACGAGATCGAAGTCGCGGCCCAGCTGCAGCACCCCAACATCCTGCCGCTGCTCGATTCCGGCGACAGCGACGGCTTTCTCTACTACGTCATGCCCTTCATCGAGGGCCAGACGCTGCGCGACCGGCTGCTCCGCGAAGGCGAGCTCCCGGTGACTTCCGCCGTCAGGATCCTTACCGAGGTGGTGGATGCGCTGGCCGAAGCGCACCGCCATGGCGTGATCCATCGCGACATCAAGCCTGAGAACGTGCTGCTCACCGGGCGCCACGCTTTGGTGGCGGACTTCGGCGTTGCCAAGGCGGTCAACGAGGCGACCGGCCGCCGTCAGCTCACCACTGCCGGTGTCGCGCTCGGCACCCCGGCCTACATGGCCCCGGAGCAGGCCTCGGCCGAACCGAACCTGGATCACCGCGTGGATCTGTACGCGGTTGGCGCGATGGCGTATGAGTTGCTCACCGGGCAACCGCCGTTCATGGGCAGCAGCTCGGCGCAGGTGCTCTCGAAGCACGTCACCGAAGCGCCGGTGCCGGTGAGCCGGCAGCGGACCAGCATCCCGCCCATGCTCGAGGCGGTGATCATGAAGTGTCTGGCCAAGCGGCCGGCGGACCGCTGGCAGAGCGCGGAAGAGCTGCTGGCGCAGCTCGAGCCGCTCGCGGCGACGCCAACCGGCGGGGTGACGCCGACCGATACGAGGCCGGTGCCAGGCGTAGAGCCGGTTTCGGGCTCTCGGCGGATGTTGGTGATTGGTGGGATAGCTGCGGTCGTGCTGCTGGGTATAGCGGCTGCTTTGTTGCGACCGCGCGCCGAGTCGCGGATCGAGTTCGGACCGGTGAAGCCGGTGACTTCGGACCCAGGGCTCGAGCTTCATCCCGCGCTCTCGCCGGACGGCAAAACCCTGGCCTACGTGGCGGGGCCACTCGGGCGGTTGCGGGTCTACGTGCGTTCCCTGAGTGGAGGGACTCCGATTCCGGTGGCGAAAGACCTTGCCGGAAATCAGCAGATGCCGCGCTGGTCGCCCGACGGGACGCGCCTGCTGTTTACGAGCGACAATTCGATCCAAATCGTGCCCAGCCTGGGCGGCGTTCCGCGGGTAGTGGTCGCGGGGGCCTCCCAGCCGGCCTGGTCCCCTGACGGCAAGGAGATCGCGTACGTCCGAGAGGATTCCCTGTTCGTGCGGGTCATGGATGGAGGAACCCCCCGGCTGCTCGCGACGGGCCTCGAGCTGCACTCACCCGCCTGGTCGCCCGATGGCCGGTTCATCGCCTACGTCTCTACCAATTCGGCTTATTGGGTTGGCTTGAACGATGCGGGGAATCTGGCACCGAGCATCTTGATGGTGGTGCCGGCCGCGAGCGGACAACCGGTCAAGCTCAGCGAACGGAAGTTCCTCAACATGAGTCCCGCCTGGATGCCGGACAGCCGGCATCTGCTCTTTATGTCCACTCGTCAGGGGGGCCGAGACCTCTACTCGCTGCAACTCGATGGCTCCGGGCATCCGCGCGGTGCGGCGCTGCGGCTGACCACCGGTCTCGATATCGGAACCTTCAGTCTCTCCGCTGACGGGAAAGCGCTCGCCTATGGCTCGTTCCCGAACACGTCGAACATCTGGGCGATTCCGATTCCGGCTTCCGGCACCGTGACCGAAGCAGAGGCCAGGCAGATCACCACCGGGACTCAGCACATCGAGGGCGTCGCGGTGAGCAGGGACGGGCAGTGGCTGGCGTTCGACTCCGACCGGCAAGGGAACCCCGACATTTACCGCATGCCGGTCGCGGGTGGCGAACCGCAGCAGGTGACGACCGACCCGTCGTTCGATTTCGGTGCTTCCTGGTCCCCGGATGGAAAGGAGCTCGCCTTTCACTCCTGGCGCAATGAGACCCGCGACGTATTTGTCGTGAATGTCAACGGTGGCGACGAACACTTGGCGGCGGGCGGTCCCGCCATGGAGTTGTACGCCGATTGGTGCGCCGACGGGAAGAGTCTCGTCTTCCAAAGCAATCGCACCGGACGGTACGAGGCGTACAGCGTGACGCGGAACGCCGATGGGAGCTGGCAGCAACCACGGCAGCTCAGCCAGGATCAGGGTGCCGGGCCGCGCTGCTCACCCGATGGTCGAGCGATTGCCTACCTGACTCTGGACGGCCGCCTCGAAGTGATCCCGCCGGAGGGGGGCACGCCACGTGTCCTCCTCAGCGAGAAGAATTCAGATCCCAGGATGGGCTTGCCGAGGTTCGCGGTCTGGTCGCTGGATTCCAAGACTATCTACTTCAAGGCCCTGTTTGAGGGGCACGGGAGTTTCTGGGCGATCCCGGCGGCCGGGGGCAAGCCCCGGCTGCTGGTCCGTTTCGAGAATCCGGCGTTCGCGAGCGCGCGCCAGGAGTTCGGCACCGACGGCAAGCGGCTCTACTTCACTGCGGACGATCGCCAGAGCGACATCAAGGTGATGGAGGTGCGGACACCGGAATGAGTGACGGCCTCGAGCGGCTGCGCTCCGCCTTGGGCGATCGCTACCGGATCGAGCGTGAGATCGGCAGCGGCGGGATGGCGACGGTGTATCTCGCCGAAGATCTGAAGCACCGCCGCAAGGTTGCGCTCAAGGTGCTGCGCCCCGAGCTTGCCGCGACGATGGGGCCGCAGCGCTTCCTCCACGAGATCGAAATCGCCGCCCAGTTGCAGCATCCGCACATCCTGCCGCTCCACGACTCCGGCGAGGCCGCGGGATTCCTCTACTACGTGATGCCCTATGTCGAGGGGCAGACCCTGCGCGACCGGCTGGTGCGTGAGGGCGAGCTGCCGATAGCCGCGGTGGTCAGGATTCTCAGCGAGGTGAGCGACGCGCTGGTCGAGGCGCACAAGCGCGGGTTAGTTCACCGGGACATCAAGCCTGAAAATGTCCTACTCACCGGGCGCCACGCGCTGGTGATGGATTTCGGGGTGGCCAAAGCCGTCAACGAAGCCACCGGCCGCCATCAGCTCACTTCCATCGGAGTGGCACTCGGTACGCCGGCGTACATGGCGCCCGAACAGGCCACTGCGGATCCGCATTTGGATCATCGGGTGGACGTTTATGCCGTGGGCGTGCTGGGCTATGAGATGCTCACCGGCCGCACGCCGTTCAGTGGTGCCACTACAGCAGCGGTTCTGGCCAAACATGTCACCGAACAGGCCGAACCGGTCAGCAAGTGGCGCTCGACGGTGCCGCCGGCTCTGGAAGCGATCGTGATGCGCTGCATGGCCAAGTTGCCCGCCGACCGGTTCCAGAGCGCGGAAGACTTGCTGGCGGCGCTCGAGCCGCTCGCCACGACTCCGAGCACGGGAGTGACGCCGACGGAGACCCGTCCGGTGACGGCGGTCAAGCCGGGTGTACCGGGCTCGCGCCGGATGCTGGTGATCGGTGCTGCTGCGGGGATGGTGCTGGTCGCGATCGCGGCGGGGTTGTGGCGCGGAAAAAGCGCCGGCGCCGGCAGCGCG
>DASYPD010000047.1:0-6036 GCA_036007005.1 Gemmatimonadales bacterium | reverse complement strand
ACCCAGTTCGACAGGCCGCGCCAGAGGCCCAGGCTCAGGACAATGACCACCGTCAGGACGAGCAGGATCAGCCAATCGGCCACTGCGGCAAGCGTGCGGCTGCCGATGCCCGCTACCTCGTAATCGAGGATGACGTGCTCGGGTGTCTCGATCTCGAGGTGCTGACGGTAATCCGCGCGCGGAGCGTCGGGCATGCCGGCCTGGACACGGGGGGTGGCGATAGCGGTGGCTGGCGGTAATGTACGGGCTCACCGCGGGCTGCCAAGGTCCGCTCTCGGGAGGATGCTCCGTGGCTGCTCCGACCCTCCGGCCCCTCACGCTGGGTGAAGTGCTCGATGTCGCATTCGGGCTGTATCGCTCGACCTTCGCGACGCTGCTGGTTGTCGCGGTGGCATGCCACCTGATTCCGACGGTCTTGAGCGTCTACCTTTGGCGCTCGGGGCGGCTGTTCGAGCAGCCGCTGCTGCTCTTCGGCTACGTGCTGATCGCGTGGATCCTCAACTCGATCGCGGTCGCCGCCACCACGATCATCGTGTCGGACGCTTATCTCGGGCGGCGCACCTCGGCGGGAGAGGCGCTCCGCCGGACCGGACCGCTGCTCCTGAATCTGATCGGGATCTCGATCATGAGCTCGCTGCTCATCGGGCTCGGCCTCATCCTCTTCATTCTGCCGGGGCTCTACGTGCTCGCCGGTCTCGTGCTCAGCTCGGTGGTGATGGTGGTCGAGTCGCCGCGGCGGGCGCGCGACGCGATGAGTCGCTCCTGGGAGCTAACCCGCGGGTTCCGGGGTAAAGTGTTCGGGCTGCTTTTCGTCACCTTTGTGCTGCTGAGCGTGCCGAGTATCGCGATCGGCGCGATCTGGGGCATCGTCGGGCCGGGCCTGGAGTCGGAGGCCTTGCTGCCCCGGGTGCTGGGCGAGGTCCTGCAGGTCGTGATCTATCCTTATTTTTACACCGTGCTCACCCTGGCGTACTACGACTTGCGGGTCCGCAAGGAGGGCTTCGACCTCGAGGTCCTCGCCACGGCGATGCAGCCCGGCTGACCGCGATGCCGCAGGATTCGCTGCGGGCGGTGCTCGACAGCGTCTTTGCGGCGCCCGAGTATCGCTGGGCCTCGCGGCCCTCGCCGCTTGGCTTCCTCAAACGCTGGCTCGAGGGACTGGCCGGCTGGCTGCTGGCCCTTCGGGAGGCCCATCCGCTGGGATTCCGGCTCTTTCTGGTCGCGCTCGGCATCGCGCTGATTGTGATTCTGGTGCATGCCGGCTGGGTGCTGCTGCACACGATCCGGCCCGGCGGCGCGACAGGGAAAGACCTCGCCCGCGAGGCGCTGCCACGGCGGGATCAGGCCTGGTACCGGCGCGAAGCCGATCGTCTCGCCGCTTTGGGCCGCTATGCCGAAGCGATGCAGACGGATTTCCTGGCGCTGGTGCTGGCGCTCGACGCCTTCCAGCTGCTCCACTTTCACCCTGGCAAAACGCCGGCAGAGTACACCCGTGAGGCGCGACTCAGCCCGCCGGCGCGTGACGAGTTTCGGGAACTGGTCGGTTCGCTCTACGGATACGCCTTCGCCCGCTGGCCCTGCGGGCCTGCCGAGTTTGCGGGTTGGCGCGCGCGTGCCGCGCCGGAGCGCTATGCGCGCGCGCACTGAGGCCGGACTCGCCCTCGGGGTGCTGGGCGTGCTCACCTTTGTGGTGGGACTGCTCGCGCGGCCGCGCAGTACCGCTTCGCAGGACGAGCGGGCATCGACCTTTCTGGCGGGCCCGGGTGGCGCTCGCGCCTTGCTGGAATCCGTGCGGGCGCTCCATATCGAAGTACGCCGCTTTCGCGAGCGGCCGCAGGAATTGGCCCCGCGGCTCGCGGATGGTCGCCGGCAGGCGTTCGTGATCCTCGGACCAAGCCTTCCGTTCTCGCCGCTCGAGCGCAGCTTCGTGATCGGATTCAATCACCAGGCCGATCTGGTGCTCGCCGGAGAGAATTCGGAATCGCTGATGCGCTGCTTCGGCTATCGAATCCGGCGGCGGACCTTCGATTCGGTCCGCGTGGTTGTGCCGGGCAGCCGACCCGGCGACGGCGCGGCGTGGGTCCACGCGAGGCTGGAAGCCACTCACGAGCGCGAGGACGTCGATTCGACGCGCTCGTTCGATGTCGGACGGAGCACCTGCACGGTGCCTCCGGTGAGGTTCGTGGACACCTTGCTCCTGTCGAACGAGCGGCACCCGATCGCACTACGGCTCCAGCGAGCTGACCTCGACCACCAGGTGATTCTGCTGGCGGACGAGGAGCTGTTTCGCAATCGCGCGCTCCGCCGGACCGCGGCCGGACCCTTCGCGCTGGCGCTCTTCGCGGGCCGTTACGAGCGCGTGAGCTTCGAGGAATACCATCACGGCTTCGGCGCGGCGGGCTCGCTTGCCGGGGCAACCCTGGCCTGGAGCCGGCGCTCGCCCTGGGGCTGGGCAGTGTGGCAGCTGGCGATCGTGGGATTGCTGGCGCTGCTCTTCGGCGCGATCCGGTTCGGGCAAGCGCAGCCGGCGATCCCTCGGACACGGCGCTCCCCCCTCGAGCATGTGCGCGCCCTCGCGGTGGCGCTCTCGGCGGCTCGCGGAGTCGATCAAGCCATCGGGGCGATCGTGCGCGGACTGCGCCGCCGCCTGGTGCCGGCAGGACTGCGCTCCCGCACCCGGGGCGAGTGGCGCACCTGGCTCGCCGAGCTGGATCGCTCCCCGGCGAGTCCGCAAGTGAAGGCTTCACTGGCATCTCTCACGACACTCACCAGGCCCGGGCAGCCGGCGGCAAGCGTGCTCCGGGCCGCGAATGCAGTGGAGGATCTGTGGCAGGACCTGAGACCCTGACTCCCGACGAGGTACGCGGCCATGCTGACGCGGCCGGCCGCGTGCTGGGCGAGCTCCGGCGCGTGGTGCTGGGCCAGGACGCCGTACTACGCGAAGCGCTGCTCGCGCTGCTCGCACGGGGACACGTGCTGCTCGAGGGCCCGCCGGGAACGGCCAAGACGCTGCTGGTGCGCGCGCTCAACGAAGCACTGGGGCTCGAGTTCCGGCGGATCCAGTTCACACCCGATCTGATGCCCTCCGACATCACCGGCACCAGTGTGCTGACGGGCGGCGGGCAGGGTGAGTTCGCTTTTCGCCCCGGCCCGCTGTTCGCCGACCTGGTTCTGGCGGACGAGATCAATCGGGCTCCCGCCAAGACGCAGGCGGCCCTGCTCGAAGCCATGGAAGAGCGGGGTGTGACGGTGGACGGGGTGCGCCACGCGATGAGCCCGAGCTTCACGGTCTTCGCCACCCAGAATCCCATCGAGTTCGAGGGGACCTACCCGCTGCCCGAGGCCGAGCTCGACCGCTTCCTGCTGAAGAGCACGCTGGGCTATCCGGACGCCGGAACCGAGACGGGAGTGCTCGACCACGTCTTGGGCGGGTTCGATGCGGCCGATGCGGCGAGCTTCGGGATCAGCCAGGTGCTGGATGCCCAGGGTCTCGCGGGGCTCCGTGCGGCGGCGCGCTGCGTGCGGGTGCAGCCGGCGCTGCTCGGCTACATCACCGGCCTGGTGCGGGCCACCCGCGACGCCGCCGCGCTCACGCTCGGCGCCTCGCCCCGGGCCAGCGTGGCTCTGCTCAAGCTGTCCCAGGCGGCAGCGCTGGTCGAAGGCCGCGACTATGTCATTCCGGATGACGTCAAGACGCTCGCGACTGCGGTGCTGCGGCACCGGGTGATCGTCGCCCCGGAGCTCGAGCTCGAGGGCGTGACGGCGGATGCGGCGCTCCGCAGCGTGATCGAACGGGTCGAGGCACCGCGGGGATGATCCTGCCGGCGCGGCGCTGGTACCTGGTGGCCGCCGGGTTAGGCCTTCTCGCGCCGCTGGCGCTACTCGTGCCACAGGCGGCCGGCGCCCTCTTTCTGGCCGACGTGGCGTGGGTGCTGCTCCTGCTGCTGGACGTGTGGCGGATCGCGGGGCTCGCGCTCGACCGCTTTCCGGTGCTGCGGGAGGCCCCGCCGGCCTTCTCGGTCGGGCGGCCGCTGCCGGTGCGCTACAGCTGGACCAACCAGGGTTCGCGGCCCCTGCTGCTGCGGGTGCGCGAGGCGCTCCCCGGGTTACTGGAAGCGGCGCGGGGGAACGAGCGGCAGCTGCTGTTGCGGAGCGGCGTCACGCGCGAGGATATCGTTTATCTCCCGAAGCGCCGGGGCAAGACCACCGCCGGGCGGCTCTTCCTCCGGGTGCGCGGTCCCTTCGGCCTGGCGTGGCGCCAGGGCAAACGCGAGCTGCCCTGGCAGGTCGTCGTGTATCCCAGCCTGCGCTCCGCCGCGCTCCGCGCCTTGCCGGCCCAGGCGCAGCGCCGGCGCGAGGCCGGGTTTCGCAATATCCGCCGCATCGGCGAAGGCAGGAGCTTCGAGAGCCTGAAGGAGTGGGTCCCCGGCGAAGAGACCCGCTCGATCGACTGGAAGGCCACCGCGCGGCGCGGCAAACTCATGGCCCGGCAGTACGAAGACGAGCGCCGGCAGCACGTCATGCTCGTGCTCGACGCGGGCCGCCTGCTCACCGCGGAAATCGACGGGCGCGCCCGGCTCGAGTCGGCGATCGATGCCGCCCTCGAGCTGGCCCACAGCGCTGTGGGCCACGATGACAACGTGGGCCTCATGGTCTTTGCCGACCAGGTGCTGCACTTCGTGGCACCGGCCCGCGGCCGCCGGGCCCTGCGTCAGGTGCTCGATGCGCTGGCCGGGGTGGAAGGCCGGCTGGTCGAGCCGAACTATCCCGCGGCCTTCGCTTATCTCTCGGCGCGCAGCCGCAAGCGCGCGCTCACGGTGCTCTTCACCGATGTGATCGACCGCACCGCCAGCGAGGCGTTCGTGGCGCAGGCGGGGACGCTGCGGCCGAGGCATCTGCCGCTCGCGGTGACCCTGCGCGATCCGGCGCTCGAGCGGCTGGCCTCCGCGCGGCCCGCGACGGTGGATGCCGCGTACGAGCGCGCCGCCGCGGAAGAGCTGCTGGAGGCCCGCGACGCGGCGCTGGCCGAGTTGCGCTCCCGCGGCGTGCTGGTGCTGGATGTGCTGCCCGACGGCGCGGCAAAAGCGGTGGTGGAACAGTACGAGCGGCTCAAGCGCCGCGCGTTGCTCTGAGCGAGCTGATAGCTGATAGCTGTTAGCTGTTAGCTGTTAGCTGTTAGCTGATAGCTGTTAGCTGACAGCCCCTAGCGTGGCCGCCAAGCATAACGCGCCAGCGCGATGCGTCCTCCCGGGCCGAAGCGCACTCCCTCGCGCTCCAGCAGCATCCGTTGGGTGAGCTCCGCACCCGGCACCCTACGCCGGCTCACCTTTCCCTGCGCGTTCACCACCCGTTGCCAGGGCAGCGGCGTCCCCGCTCTGAGCGCATGCATCGCGTAGCCGACCTGGCGCGCCCCGCCCGGCAGCCCCGCGAGTCGCGCGACCTGTCCGTAGCTGGCAACCTTCCCGCGCGGGATGCGGCGGACAATCGCGTAAATCCTGGCATACACGGCACCGCTCTGCTTGACCGTTTTCCTGGGCTGCCGTAGCTTCACGCGGTTCCTCCGAGTCGCGGGGGTTCCCTCTCACTCAACTTACCGCGCATGGACAACGACAAGGAGCAGTGGGGCACGCGGCTCGGCGTCATCCTGGCGGTCGCGGGCTCCGCCGTTGGCCTGGGGAATTTTCTGCGCTTCCCGGGCCAGGCAGCGCAAAACGGCGGCGGTGCCTTTCTCATCCCCTATTTCTGCGCCCTGATCTTCCTCGGCATTCCGATCGGCTGGGCGGAGTGGACGATGGCGCGCTATGGCGGTCGGAAGGGATTTCATTCCGCGCCCGGCGTGTTCGGCGTCATCGGGAAGGGGAGAACGGCACGCTATCTCGGCGTCATCGCCGTGCTGGTCCCGCTGGCAGTGTCGTTCTACTACGTCTTCATCGAGGCCTGGACCGTCGGCTACTTCTTCAAGTTCGCCACTGGAGGAATCGGGATCGATCGAGCGGCGCCGATCGCCCAGCAGAGCGCGACGGCGGCGAACTATTA
>DASYPD010000046.1:0-7137 GCA_036007005.1 Gemmatimonadales bacterium | reverse complement strand
ACCGCGGGCCAGGTCGAGCCGGCGTCTCTGGTGATCGTCCTGGCCTCCGACCCGATGCTCGCTGAGCTTGCCCGCAAGGTCCTGAGCGGCTCGCGCTTCTATCCCGCGCTGAGCCGTGGCCTCCCGGTGCGCCAGCTGGTTGAGCAAGCGATGATCTGGCATCCGGAGTAGAGAGCTCGGCGTTGGTCGCCACTTGCGCCGCGCCTGCTTTGCGTCTTTTCTCTCTCCGTGAAGATCGCCCACCTGGCCGACCTGCACCTCGGGTTTCGCCAGTACTATCGCCAGACACCCGCCGGCATCAACCAGCGTGAGGCCGACGTCGCCAACGCCTTCCGCGCCGCGGTGGACGGGGTCATTGCCGCGCGTCCCGACGTCGTGCTCATCGCGGGCGATCTCTTTCACGCCGTCCGGCCCACGAATTTCTCGATCGTCTTCGCGTTCCGGCAGCTGCAGCGATTGCGTGAAGCGCTGCCCGATGCGCCGGTCGTCGCGATCGCCGGCAACCACGACACGCCGCGCAGCAGCGAGACCGGATCCATTCTTCGGCTGTATGAGGAGCTGGGCGTCCACCTCGCCGCCGAAGAGGCGCGGCGGCTGGTCTTTCCGGAATTGGGCCTCTCGGTGCTGGCAGTGCCCCACGCTGCGGCCCACGCGCCCGAACGGATCACTCTGCGCCCCGCGGGACCTGAGCCTCACCAGGTGCTGCTGATCCACACCAAGATCCAGGGGCTGTTCCCCCCCGACCACTGGTCGCTGCAGTACGGCGAACCGCTGGATCCGGAAATCCTGCGGCGAGAAAAGTGGAGCTACGTTGCGTTGGGGGAGTACCACGTCCAGCACGAAACTCAGCCCAACATCTGTTATGCCGGCTCGCTCGACTACATCGGTCCCGATATCTGGGGCGAGCTGCATGAGGAGCAGATCCGCGGCCTGCACGGCAAGGGCTGGCTGCTCGTGGATCTCGACGGACCCACGGTAACCCGCCAGGCCGTGCCGCTGGCGCGAACGGTATTCGATGCTCCGCCGCTCGATGCGGAAGACCAGTCGCCGGCCGAGCTGGACCGGCTGATCGCGCGGCGGCTGGCTGGGGTGCCGGGCGGATTGACCGATGCCATCGTCCGACTCGTAGTCAACAACATTCCCCGCCACGTGGCTCGCGAGCTCGACCACGCCGCGTTGCGAGCGGCCAAGGCCCAGGCGCTGCACCTGCAGCTCGAGTTCCGCCCGCCCGAAACGAGTCGCACCACCGGCGTCGGCGCGCCGGGCCGCCGCCAGACGCTGCCGGAGATGGTGGCCGAGTTCCTGAGCCGGCGCCCGTTGCCGGAGCGGATCTCGCGCGAGCGCTTCGTGTCGCTGGGCGTCGAGCTGCTGGCCGAAGCGGACGACGCCTCTTCCGGCGAGGCCGGCTGATGGAGATCCGCCGCCTCAGGCTGCTCAACTTTCGTCAGCACGCGGACACGGTGCTGGAATTCGAGCGCGGTCTCACCGGCATCATCGGCCCGAACGGCGTGGGGAAGACCACGCTGCTCGAGGCGATCGCCTGGGCGATTTACGGCACCGATGCCGCGCGCGGCACCAAGGACACCATCCGCCGGCGCGGGGCGCCGCCCCGCTCCCGGGTCGAGGTCGAGCTCGAGTTCGAGCTGGGACGGCATTGCTATCGCATCGTGCGCTCGCTGCAGAATGCCGAGCTGTATCTGGACGGCGACGCGGCGCCGATCGCCAACAGTCTCGCCAGCGTCACCGAGCGGTTGCTGCATCTGCTCGGCATGACGCGGGAAGAGTTCTTCAATACCTATTTTACCGGGCAGAAGGAGCTCGCGGTCATGGCGCAGATGTCGGCGCCGGAGCGCGCGCAGTTTCTGAGCCGGGTGCTCGGCTATGAAAAACTCCGTACCGCGCAACAGCGCCTGAAGGAGAGACGCCGGATTCTCCAGGCGACCCTCGAGGCGCGCAAGAGCGAGCTGGCCGATCCGGCGCAGCTGACGATCGATGCGGAACTGGCCGCGACCCGGCTGCGCGCCGCCGAAGCCGCTTCGGCGCGGGTTGCCGCGGCGCATCGAGAGGCCGAGGCCACGCTCGCCGCCATCCGGCCGGAGGAGGAGCGTTGGGAAGCGCTGCAACATACGGTGATCTCCCTGGAGGGAGACCTCAAAGTCGCCGAGCACGGCGCCGAGGCGGCGCGCGAGCAGTTTACCCGCCTCGATCGTGAGTTGGTTGAAGCGCTCGAGGCAAAGGCTCGCCTCGATGAGGCATCGCTTGCCATCCAGCCGCTGGCTGCGCTGCGCACCGAACGGGATACCCTCGATGGCGAGCGAGAGGCGACGGAGAGCCGTCGCAGTCTCCAGGCCCGCCGGAAGGAGCTCCAGAGCCAGCTCGAGCGGCTGGCCCAGCGCCTGCTTCAGTTTCCCGCGCCCGAAGCGGTCGAGCGGGTTACCGCTGATCGCGCGCGGGCGGAGGGAGAGCTCGCGCGGATTGGGCAGGAAGCCGAAACCGCGCGGACGGCCTGGGTGCGCGAGAAGCAGGATGCCGAAACCCAGCGCAAGCAGCTGCTGGCGCAATACGAGGACTTGGAAGAACAGCGGCTCCGGCTGCTCGAGGCGGGTGCGGGCGGCGATTGTCCCACCTGCGGCCGGCCGCTCGGCGCGGAGTACGCCAACGTGCTCGGCGTGCTGGGCCGCCAGCTGGAGGCCGTCGAGTTTCAGGGGAAGTTCTACCGGCAGCGGATCGAGCAGCTGATGGCCGAGCCGGGTGGGTTGCTCGAGCTGGTGGCCCAGCGCGAACGACTCGAGCAGGAGGTCCGCCACCTCACGGAGTTGGCGGCGCGGCTGCAGCAACAGGTAGCCGAGCGGGTGAGGAGCGAAGCGGAGCGCGCGACGCTGACGCAGCAGGTCGCTGAGCTGGAAGCGGCCATTGCCGCCACGCCGGAGCGCTACAACGAAGCGCGTCATGCCGAGGTGCGGCGGCTCATCGCCGAGCTCGAGCCGCGGGCCCTGCAGGCGGAGCGGCTGCGGGGCACCGCCGAGCGGGCGGCGGACCTGGTGGCGCGGGCCGCGCTGGCCGAGCAGGAGCTCTCGCAACGGGAAGTCCAGGCGCGGGCCCTGCGCGAGCGGCTGGAGGGCCTGGGCTGGTCCGCGGAGGCCTTCGAGCAGGTACGCACGCGGGTTAGGGAAGCCGAGCGGGCGGTGCAAGCGGCGGAGGTCGGCAAAGCGCGTGCCTCCGGCGAGCTCACCGCCGCGCTGGGCGCGCGGGGCGAGGTCGCCCGCCGCAGAGAGGAGCGCGAGCGACGCGCCATCGAGGTGCAGCGCCTGAGCGACGAGGTGTTGTTGCAGCACGAACTCGATCGCGCCCTCGGGGACCTGCGCACCGAGCTCAACAGCGCCCTGCGCCCCGATCTTTCCGAGCTCGCGTCGGGTTTTCTCAGCAAGCTCACCGGCGGCCGGTACACCGATCTCGAGCTCGACGAGGACTACGTCGCCACCATCGTGGACGAGGGCGAGCCGATACGGGTTATTTCCGGAGGAGAGGAAGACGTGGCAAACCTGGCGCTCCGCTTAGCCATCAGCCAGATGATCGCCGAGCGGGCGGGGCAGCCGCTGTCGCTGCTCGTGCTGGACGAGATCTTCGGCTCGCTGGACGAAGAGCGGCGCACCGCCGTGGTCGATCTGCTGCGCAACTTGACCGATCGGTTCCCGCAAGTCATCCTGATCACCCACATCGAATCGGTGCGCGAGGGTTTCGACCGGGTGATCCGCCTCAGCTACGACGTGGAGCAGCGCCTGACGCGGGCGGTGCCGGACAGCGGCGATGCCGCGGCCTGAGCGCCTGCTCGGCCCCCGGGCCGCCCAGCCGGCCGATGTCGACCGGATTAACCGGGTTTTCTCGGAAGCGTTCACCGATCGCTATCAGCGCGACGGAATGAGCGGGGTCCGGGTGCCCCTGCTCAATCCCGTGATCTGGCGTTTCGCGATCGCCGTGGCAGACGAGGGAGCACTGGTGTGGCACGATCCCGCGGGAGAAATCGTGGCGTTCAACCTGGTCCATCATTCCGGCAGCGAGGGGTGGATGGGACCGCTCGCCGTGCGGCCGGGTCGCCAGGGCGAAGGCATCGGCGCGCTGATCGTGCGTACTGGGATCGCCCGGCTCGAGGCGGCGGGCGCCCGGGTGATCGGCATCGAGACCATGCCGCGCACCGTGGACAATATCGGCTTCTATTCGCGGCTGGGCTTTCGTCCCGGGCATCTGACGGTGAGTCTCGCGCGCGAGCTCGGCGGGACTCGCGAGCAGGCAGGGCAACTGCTCTCGCAGGAGAATGCCGATCCCGCCTTCAAGGCCTGCCGGAGCCTCACGGACTCCCTGATCCCGGGAGTGGATTTCAGCCGGGAGCTCGCGCTGACGCTGGAGCGTGGCTTGGGCGATGCGACGCTGCTCAGAGAGCACGGGGACCTCGCGGCGTTTGCCCTCTGGCATTCAGCGCCGCTCGCGGAGGGCCGGGCCCCCGATGAGATCAGGGTACTCAAGCTGGTCGCCAAGGACCTCGGTGCGTTACGCCGACTGCTGGTCGCGCTCGAGGCTTCGGCAGTGCATGCGCGCGGCCGACGCATCGCCATCCGCTGCCAGACGGCCTATCGCGCGGCGTACGGCGCTCTGTTGGATGCCGGCTATCGGGTGCACTGGACCGATCTCCGCATGACGCTGGATGGGAGGGGAGAGGAGCTGGCAAAGGAGGGCGGGGTGCTGTTTTCGAATTGGGAGATCTGAACGGTGAGCGGTAAGCAGTAAGCGGTAAGCGGTAACTCCCGCTCACTGCTTACCGCTCAACCGCTTACCAGGCAGCGTCCTCAACGCGTACCAGCGAATCCAGAGCACCGCGCTCGCGGCCCAAAGCAAGTGGACGATGCCAAGGCCGATCGGACGCACGAACGCGAGGAGCAGCCACACGGCAAAGCAGACGAGTGAGCCCAGCAAGGTCAGCGCCATGGGAGACTCGCCTTGACCGTTGACGGAGATTGCAGCGGTCCCTATTATAGCCGAGTCGGGGAACGGCTGGGAGACACGTTACTGAGCCAACAGTCCGGAGCAGGGCCCACATACTTTGGCCGATGTCACGCCCCTCGGGGGTAGGCAGACGCTAGGGCGAGGGCGCCACACATTCCTCTTCGGGCTTCAGTAAACATCCCGGCCGCCAACCGACCCTGGGCGCCGACCGGCGCGAGCCGGATCGGCGTCTTTGTATGGGGTCGCCCGGGAGGTCCACCGCATGCCGTCCTGCGTCGTCGCCCGCCGGATTCATTTCAACGCGGCCCACCGGCTCCACAATCCCGCCCGCTCCGAGGAGTGGAACCGGCAGATCTTCGGCCCCTGCAATAATCCGAATTATCACGGCCACAATTACGAGCTCGACATCCAGGTCGAAGGTGAGATCGACCCGGAGACCGGCTACGTGGTGGACGTGGCCATCCTGAAGCAGATCGCGGACGCCACGATCGTGGCGCAACTCGACCACCGCAACCTGAATCTGGACGTGCCCTGGTTTCGCGAGCGGCTTCCGTCGGCGGAAAACATCGCCGTTTTCTGCTGGGAGCAGCTCGCGCCGCGCATCCCGCGCGGGCGGCTGGTGCGCCTCCGCCTCTGGGAAACTCCCCGCAACTACGTGGAATACGATGGCCCCCAAAGCTCCTGAACGTCCCGACATTCGCGCCGAAATCCGTACGCTCATCTCGGCGATCGGTGAGGATCCCGAGCGTCCGGCGCTCAAGCGCACCCCCGATCGCGTCCACAAGGCCCTCCACTGGCTGACCCGCGGCTATGACATGTCGCTCACGGACGTGGTCGGTAACGGGGTCTTCCTGGAGCCTCACGAAGAAATGATCCTGGTGCGGGACATCGAGCTCTACTCGCTCTGCGAGCACCACCTGTTGCCCTTCTTCGGCCGCGCGCATGTCGCCTACATCCCGGATGGGCGGCTGATTGGGCTTTCGAAGCTCCCGCGGATTGTCGAGATGTTCGCACGGCGGTTGCAGGTGCAGGAGCGGATGACCGACCAGATCGCCGACGCCGTCATGGAAGTTCTCACTCCCCAGGGCGTAGGGGTCGTCATCGAAGCAGCCCATCTGTGCATGATGATGCGCGGAGTCGAGAAACAGAATTCCCGCACGGTGACCAGCGCCGTGCGCGGCTTATTCCGCTCGGACCCGCGTACTCGCTCGGAGTTTCTCCGGCTCGTCGCGGCGGGGCGCCCTCTCGAGTGAGTGCGCTGGCAGGCAAAGCCGCGGTGGTGACCGGCGCCTCGCGGGGAATCGGGCTCGCCATCGCCGAGGCGTTGGAGCGGGAGGGCGCCCGCGTCGTACGTACCGCGCGCAGCCTGACGGCGGCTCAGCACGCGCAGCGGGTCGACGTCCCCTGCGACATCGGCGATCCCGCGCAGGTCACCGCGCTCGCCGACGCGGCGCGCACCGCGTTCGGCGAGCCCGATCTGGTGGTCAATGGCGCAGGCTCATTTCTGCTCCGCTCCTTCGAAGCGACGACGCCCGTTGATCTCGCCGCGCAGCTCGCGGCCAACCTGCAGGGTCCCTTCAACGTCGCGCGGGCGTTCCTTCCGGCGATGCGGGCGCGAGGGCGAGGCCGTCTGATCAGCCTCGGCAGCATCGCGGATCACCGGGCCTTCCCGGAGAACGCCGCGTATAGCGCGGCGAAGTATGGGCTGCGCGGGCTGCATGAAGTCCTACGCGAGGAATACCGGGGGAGCGGAGTGCTCTGCACCCTAGTGAGCCCCGGTCCTACCGACACACCGGCGTGGGACCCCTACGATCCCGATCACCGGGAAGGATTCGTCCCGCGCGCCCGCATGCTGAAGCCCGAGGATGTCGCCGAAATAGTGCTCTGGGTGGCGACCCGGCCAGCTCACGTCGATATCGATTGGATCCGGCTGGGACCGGCCTCGACGGTGAGCGGTGAGCGGTAAGCGGTAAGCGGGAGGGTCGGGGCCCGCTCACTGCTCACTGCTCACCGCTCACCGCTTACCTTTTAGCGTGTTCATAGAGCTCACCGACCACCTCCGCTGCCCGGCCGACCATCCCGAGCACTACCTCGTGCTCCTGCCCGAAAAGATGGCAGGTCGTCGAGTCGAGACCGGTG
>DASYPD010000045.1:0-5594 GCA_036007005.1 Gemmatimonadales bacterium | reverse complement strand
GCCGATGCTGGTCTACAAAGACCCCGGCTGCGGCTGCTGCGAAAAATGGGTCGCGCTCATGCAATCCTCCGGTTTCGTCGTCTCGGCACGCAATACCAGCGATATGGATCCCATCAAGCGCAGGTACCAGGTGAGCCCGGCGCTGGCCTCCTGTCATACCGCGGTGGCCGAGGGATATGTGATCGAAGGTCACGTTCCAGCCGACCTCATCCTGAAGCTGCTGCGGGACAAGCCCAAGCTCCGGGGATTGGCGTTGCCCGGGATGGTGACCGGCTCGCCCGGAATGGAGGGACCTAACCCGCAATCCTACCAGGTACTGGCCTTCGATGCGGCGGGCAAGACGACGGTGTACGCCAAGCGGTAAGCCGTGTTCATCGGGCACTTCGCTGTCGGCTTTGCCGCCAAGCGCTGGGCACCGCGCAGTAACCTCGGAGTGCTGCTGCTCGCGCCGCTGCTGCTGGATTTCCTCTGGCCTCTGTTCGTGCTCGCCGGCATCGAGCACTTCCAGATTACGCCGAGCGGCAATCCCTTCCTCACCCTGAGCTTTACCAGCTATCCCTGGTCGCACAGCCTCCTGCTCGCGGCCGGCTGGGCACTGCTCTTCGCGCTGCTCTACCGCTGGGGCGGCGGAGCGCCCCGGACCGCGCTGATCCTCGCCCTCGGCGTGGTGAGCCACTGGGTGCTCGACTGGATCACCCACCGCCCCGATCTGCCGCTCTGGCCGGGCGGACCCCTCGTCGGCTTGGGACTCTGGCGCTCGGCGCCGAGCACCATCGCCGTCGAATCAACCCTGCTGCTGCTCGGGGGCGGACTCTATCTCCGCGCTACCCGGGCCCGGGACGCGCTCGGCAGGCTCGGTCCCTGGGGTTACCTCCTGCTGCTCGCCGCGCTGTATCTCCTCAGCATCGTAGGACCGCCGCCACCCGCCGGTGCTCAGCGGATGGTGGCCGTGCTCGCACTGCTTGCGGTATTGCTGGTTCCCCTCGCCGGGTGGATCGACCGGCATCGGCTCGCTACCTGAACAGCTTCGGCAGCTCCGTCGCCATCGCGTAGATCCCCATCCCCGTCATCGCCACTGCCACCAGTGCCGCCGCGAGGGTCAGCGTGCGGGGATGCCGGTAGCCGTGCATCAGGACCGCGCGGCGGGAGGCCAGCAGCATGGCGGCGAGTCCGAACGGGAGAATGAGCCCGTTGAGCGCGCCGACCAGGATCAGGATCGCCACCGGGCGTCCCACCGAAAGAAAAATCGCGGTCGAGAGCGTGATGAAGGCCACGATGAGCGGCGCGGTGCGCGACTCCCACGCCGGTCGCAGCGTGCGAATGAAGGAGACCGAGGTGTAGGCCGAGCCGACCACCGAGGTGATGGCGGCGGCCCACATCACGGCCCCGAAGAATCGGTATCCCGCCTCTCCCGCGGCGAGCCGGAACATCGAGGCGGGCGGGTTACTCGGATCGAACTGCAGCCCGCGGCTCACGATGCCCAGCGCCCCGAGAAACAGCACGACCCGCATCAGGGTGGCGATACCGATGCCGGTGACCGCGGAGCGCGTGGCAGCGCCGACCGCCTCCGGCCCCGCAATCCCCGCGTCGAGCAAGCGATGGGCGCCGGCGAAGGTGATGTACCCGCCCACGGTGCCGCCCACGATGGTGAGGATGCTGAGCACGCCGAGCTGCTGCGGCGCCACCGTGCGGAGCAGCGCCTCGCCGAGCGGTGGCCGCGCCGCGACGGCGACATAGACCGACAACAGCACCATCACCGCTCCCATGAGCTGGGCAAACCGATCCATCGCGCGACCCGCTTCACGCGAAAGGAAGATCCCGATGGCCAGCAGTGCGGAAAGCGCGGCACCGGCTTTCGGCGCCATCCCGAGCAGGGCGTTCAGGCCCAGCCCGGCCCCCGCGACGTTCCCGATGTTGAAGGCGAGACCTCCCAGCGCCACCAGAATCGCCAGCGTGGCGCCGAGCCCGGGAATCACCCGATCCGCGAGAACCTGGGCCGGCAAGCGGGCCGCGATGATCACCCGCCAGACGGTGAGCTGGGCCGCGAGATCGCAAAGCACCGACACCAGAATGGCAAACCCGAAGCTGGCGCCCAGCGCTCCGGTAAAAACGACAGTCTGAGTGAGAAACCCCGGTCCGATGGCCGAGGTGGCCATGAGAAAGGCTGCGCCGAGCAAGACGCGCAGGCGGCCGCTCTTGGGGACACTATTTTGAGGGCCCATGAGCAGCCTTCCCTTCCCCACCCCCTGGTTTCCCAAGCGGATCCTGGTGTCCCACGCCCTCCATGAGGGTTTGGGGGACTATCTGCTCGAGCGCCGAGAGGATCTCGAGATTCGTGCCCGCGGGCTCAGCGAGATCAGCGCGCAGGACATTGCCTGGGCCGAGGTGCTCGTCGGCTTCCGGGCTCCCCGCGAAGGAGCCTGGCAGAAGTTACGCTGGATTCACTGCATCGGCGCCGGGGTGGATGCCTTCGCCTTTCGCACCGGCCTCTCTCCTGACACGCTGCTCACTCGAACGGCGGAAGATTTCGGGCCCATGATGGGCGAGTATTGTCTCGCGCGCGCCCTCGCCGTTACCCAGCGGCTCCGCCAGCTCGACGCCGAGCAACGGGCGAGGCTCTGGCAGCCCAAGCACCCGAAACCCCTCCGCGGTACGCGCGCCCTCATCGTGGGGACCGGCGCCGTGGGCCGCGGGATCGCTCACGCATTGCAGGGCGCCGGCTGCACGGTCGAGGGGGGTTCCAGGAGCGGAGCCGCGCGCCAGCCATTCACGCGCGTCCACCCGGTGGCGGAGTTCGCGGCCGCCGTCCGGGGCGCGCGCTGGCTGGTGCTGGCGTGTCCGCTCACGGAAGACAGCTTCCATCTGCTCGATCGCTCGCGCCTCGCGAGCTGCGATGGCGCCTACCTCATCAACGTCGGCCGGGGCCAACTGGTGGAAGAGTCCGCGCTCCCCGACGCGCTGGAACGGGGCTGCTTGAGCGGCGCGGCTCTCGACGTGTTCGAGGTCGAGCCCCTGCCGGCTACTTCTCCGCTCTGGGCGCTGCCGGAGATCACCCTCTCCCCCCACATCTCCGGATTGACGACGATCCCGGGTGCGGGGGACGGGTTCCTCGCCTGCCTGGCGGAGGTAGAGGCGGGCCGGCGGCCGGCTCTGGCCGTGGATGTGCGGCGAGGATACTAAATTCTCTCGTATGCCCGACCTCGGCGTGCTGCATCCCCAGGTGGTCCACTTCGTCATCGCCCTGGGGCTCGTGGGAATACTGCTGAGGCTCATCTCACTCATTTCGCGCGCCAACTGGCTGGGGCCGGCCGCGGCCGTGCTGATCCTGCTGGCTGCGGGCGCGTCGGTCGTGGCGGCCAAGTCGGGAACCGACGCGCACGAGGCTGCCGAGCGAATCCCCGGCGCCCGGCTCGCGGTACAAACTCATGAAAAGTGGGGCGAACGGACCCGCAACGTCCTCCTGGTGGTGGCGGGACTGGAACTTCTCGCGCTGCTCTTTGCGTCCCAACGGGCGGGACGTCCGCTTCGTTTTGTCGCCGCGGCCGGCGGGCTCGCCGCTGGCTTCTGCATCGTCAAGGTGGCGGATCTTGGCGGCGATATCGTGTACGAGTACGCGGGAGGCGTCGGCACCCGTTCGGGGGATCCGGAGGATATCGACCATCTCCTGATCGCGGGCCTCTTCTACGGGGCGCGGACCGAGCGCGACTCGGGGCATGCCGAGGCGGCCGCTCGCCTGGTCGATGAGCTGGTGCGGCGGCGTCCTGCCGATACCACGATCCGTTTTCTCGCGATCGAGTCCAAGCTCCAGGACCGCAAGGATCCGACCGGTGCGCTCGCGGATCTGGCCCAGTTCCCGCTTCCCCCCGACAATCGCTACGCCGCCCGCCACGGGATACTCACCGCGCAGGCGCTGGTGACTTCGGGACAGGTGGACAGCGCGCGGGTGATCCTCACGGCGCTCGCGCAGCGCTTCCCCAGCAATCAGAGCATCAAGGCGGCGCTGGAAAAGCTGCGCTGAGGCTCGGGCTCACGCCCGGGAGTGATCGGGACGCCAATGTTGCACGGCGCGCTTCACGTCATTACGGGTCACCAGCTCGCCCGCCACGATCCGATCCAGCAGATGCGGCACCTCGAGGTCCGAGGCGAAGCGGATCCCGATCAGCTGATCGCGTGTCAGGCGCTCGATGTCCATGACGCGGTCCGGCAGCAGCCGCTCCAGGCGGAGCGTCTCCTCGAGCCGGATCAGGCGGTCCTGCACCCGCAGCGTCATCCAGCGCGCGAAGATCAACCCCGTCACCAGCGCGATGGAGAAGAGCGCCGTCCACGCGACGGCGAGACTCGGCGCACGGACAAAGCGCACGATCGCCACCACGGCGTTGATGGCGACCACGGGGATAGCGAAGAAGTGCCAGGGCGGCAACCAGCGCATATGGTTGGCGTAAGATTGAACTCCATCATCAGACATGGCACCACTCCCGCAAGCGGTGAGAGGTGAGCGGTAAGCGGTAAGCGGGAGCTAACCGCGCACCGAAGCGTACCTGCGACGACAATACCAGTAAACCGGAATCCCTGCCAGCAGCAGGGCCGCGCCGAAGGCCGCATCCTTCGGCGTCTCCAGAATCGTGTTCAGCACGAGATAGCCCGAAAAGAGGATGAAGACCACCGGCGTCACCGGATAGCCCCAGGTGCGGTACGGCCGCGGCAGTCCGGGCTCGCGCCGACGCAGCACCAGGACCGCGGCGCAGGAGAGCGCGTAGAACAGAAACGACACGAAGACCATGTAGGTGATGAGCTGGTTGTAGGTGCCGCTGAGTGCCAGCAGCGAGGCCCAGACACCCTGCACGATCATCACGACATTGGGGGAGGCGTGGCGAGTATCGAGGTGACCCGCCCAGGCAAAGAAATGCCCTCGCAATGCCATGGCGTAGGGGATCCGGGCGGCGGTAAATACCATCCCGTTAGTGCTGCCCAGCGTGGAGAGCAGCACCGCGAGGGTAATCACCGCGCCGCCGGTCGGGCCCAGGACCACCTTCATGGCGTCGGCAGCGACCAGCGAGGACTTCGCGGTCGCCGCCTGACCCAGCACGTAGAGCACCGCCAGGCTCACTCCCACGTAGAGCAGTCCCACCAGCACGGTGGACAGGACGATCGAGAGCGGCATGTCCCGCTCAGGCCGCCGCAGCTCGCTGCCGACATAGGTGATCTCGATCCAGCCGTCGTAGGCGCCCAGCACCAGGATCATCGCCAGCCCGAACGGACCGATGAGCGCGCTGGCCGGCTCCCGGGGCCACAGCGGCTGCAGGTTGGCCGTGTTGCCCCCCGGCAGCAGCAGGCAGAAGCACACCAGCCCCACCACCGCCGCGATCTTGATGAGGGTCACTACGTCCTGCGTGAGCGCGCCGACCCGCAGCCCGAAACAATTGAGCAGCGTAAGCAGGAGGATCGAGCTCACGGCGATGAGCTTAACGCCCAGGGCTGAGAGCGGAAGGAAGAAGCCGAGATAGCTCGCGAAACCCACCGCGACGAACGCGATCGACGCGGGATTGATGACGACGGCCGCGCCCCACCCGTACAGATATCCCCAGAGCGGCCAG
>DASYPD010000044.1:0-9589 GCA_036007005.1 Gemmatimonadales bacterium | reverse complement strand
GAAAGGCGAGGTTGCCGAGCTTGAAGAAGAGATCATCGCCGAGATCGGGAGCGAGCGCGGCGGCCCGGGAGTAATGGGTCGCGGCTTCTTCGTAGCGGCCCGAGCGGTAGCAGAGATCACCCAGATTCTTGAAAGGCTGCGGCAGCGAAGTCTCGTCCGCGAGCATCCCGCGCAACAGCGTCTCGGCTTCCGCCATGGCGCCGGTGGCTTCGAGCAGGACTGCGAGGTTGTTGCGGAGCACAGGATGCTCGGAATGGTCCTCGACGCCCTGCCGCGCCAGCTGCAGAGCGGCGTCGAGGTCCTCCACCTCTGCAGCAGCTCGGGCTGCGGCCCAGTACCAGAGCGCAGGCGGAGGGTGATCGCGATAGCGCTCGCGGGCGAGCTGCAAGCGCTGGCGGGCCACCGCGGGATCTCCCCGTTCCAGCGCCAGCACACCCCACCCGGTTTGAATGTCGGGATCCTCAACCGCCCGGCCGGCGGCTTCGGCGAGCACGGTCTCGGCCTGATCCAGGCGACCGCGCCGCTCGAGCGCCACCGCGAGATTGAGGAGCGAGGCCGGGCGCGGCCCGCTGCGATCGATGGATTGGCGAAAGAGGTCGGCCGCCTCATCCCAGTTTTCCTGTCGCGCCGCGATCAGCCCAAGGTAGAACGGCGCGCTGCCCTCGGAGGGCCGCAGCTCGGTCACCCGGCGGAATTCGCGGCGCGCCTCCTCCAGCATGCCGGTGCGATAGAACGCGATCCCGAGGTTACGGTGTTCCTCGATGCGCGCCTCGAGCACCCGGGAAGGCGCGGCGGTGGACGAGGCGCCGACTTTGTGCGCCAGTCCGGCGGTGACGAGCCCGTAGAGCGCCTGCGCCGCTTCGAACTCCGAGAGTCCGGAAGAATCGATCAATTCGCGCACGTCCCGCTTGCCGTCGAGCAGCGCGAGCAGCCGCCGCTGGGCCTCGGTGAACGAAGACTGGTGGCCCTCTACCTGCCCGGGCAACACGGCAAAGATGAGATCGAAGCTGGGGATCTTGGCCTCGATGAGACTCCACTCGTCCACCCGCCGCGCGCCTTCGAGCAGCAAGGACTCGGGGCTGATCCGGTCGAGCTGCTCCTCCTCCCGGGGTCGCACGCCGGCTTCGAAGCTGAAATTGCCGGTGGTCCAGGAGAAGAGCGAATAGACCGCCTCCTCGATCTGCAGGCGGACAAAGCGGCGCAGCTCAGCGGGTGAGAGCAGCCCGAGGCTGGTGAGCAACTCGCCGATCCGCCGGCCCGGAGAGGTACGCTGCAGCGCGAGGGCCTGGTCGAGCTGTTCGCGGGTCACGGCACCGCTGCTGAGCAACATGTCGCCGAGCCTGTCGCGCCGGTTCACGATGGAGGCGTAGCTCACCCACCCCTCGTCAAAGAAGATGGAGCCGTGGCGCTGGCGATCGGCGACCGAGAGGCAGCCGGTGCGCCGCCCGAGAAACAGCAGCTGGATTACATCGGGGAGGCTGGCCTCCTTGAGACTGCCGCGGATCGTCATTCAGCGCAGCTCCGCGATCAGGCGGTCGGCTACTTGGGGCCACTGGTCCACGCTCTTTTCCCGGCTGCGAACGAGTCCCACGCCCGGGGAAAGGATCCCGCTGCCACGGCGTGCGACCCCGCGCGAGGTGACGTGCCCGCCCGCGGGGGGCATGCCTTCCAGCATTTCGCGCGCAAGCGCAGGGCTCGGCACCACCTGCTGGGCCTCCGCGGCGTTCAGCACGCGCCGCACCAGGGCCTGGACTTCGCGCACGGATTGCGCGGAGCGACCCGCGAGATAATCGGCCAGGGCCGCATCGTCCGCGGCGGCACTTCCGGCAAGCAGCCGCTTGACGACGGCAAGCCGCAACTCGCGATCGGGGGGCGGAAGCTCGACCAGCAGCCCGCCCTGCAGGCGGCTCACCAGCCGGGGATCGAAACCGGCGAGGTCCTCCAGCGGACGTGCGCTCGCGAACACCATCTGGCGCTGGCCCTCAAGCAGCTCACCGATGAGCTGCGCGAGCTCCTGCTGGGCGCGACGGTCATCGAGCAGGAGATGCAGATCATCGAGCAGCAGCGCGCCGACCCAGCGATAGCGATGGCGCCAGCCGGCCAGCGAGTCGGCATCCACGATCTCGCGCAGCTCAGCGGCAAAGGCCGGAGCGCCCAGGCAGGCGAGCGGTCCGATCCCGCGCGCCGCGAGTGCATTGCCGAGGGCATGCAGGTAGTGGCTCTTGCCTGCGCCGGAGCCGCCCACCAGCAGCAGAGGCGAGTAGCGGCGACCTGGCTCCGCGATGATGTCGCGGCCGGCCAGCATGACCAGCCGGCTGGCGGGACCCTGGGCGAGTTCCTCCCAACGGAATTCCGGGAGCGGCGCGGAGAGCGGTGCAGCACGCGAGCGCGCCTCCGTCACCAGCGCACGAGCGGCGGCGAGCTGATCGGGATCACGAAACACTTCGGCTCCGGCGAGATCCGGCGCGAGTGCCGCGGCCTCGCGGGCGAGCCCGCGCATTTCCCTCGCGTCCCCCTCATAGGCGGTGAGCACCGATTCGGGATCGCCGGGCGCCTCGTGCTCGAGCAGCGCCTCGAGCCGCCGGGTGCGGAACCCTTCGCCGGCATAGCGCAGCACCGCTTCGCCGATCCGCCGCCGCCAGCGGTCGAGCTGCTCCGCCACGGTAGCGGTAACGTCGGAGAGGAACTCGGAGAACTCGTTGGAGGGTGAGGTCGGTGAGGTCGGTGGGGTCGTTCCGGTCCGCTTGCCGACCCCGGCGACCTCACTGACCGCGCTCTCCGAGCCCACGCCGATCAGCAGCAGGGCATCGTGCGCCGAGAGCGGCACCGGGCTCGCTTCCTGGAACGCGACCAGGCGCGACAGAGCACCCGTGTAATCGCGCAAGGAGGTGAAGGAGGTGGCGGCGAGCGCGCGCACCACGTCGTCCGGAAGCCGCTGCGGCAATCCGGCGAGGCGGCGCTCGAGAATAGCGACGCGGGCCTCCTGAGCCGGCAGCGCAAGTTGCACGCTGGTCCCCTCCGAGAGCTTCCGCAGCACGCGCGGGTCGAGCCCCTCGAGCTGCGCCACGGGGCGCGATATCGCCACCACCACCTCGCGGCCGGCGGTCCGGCGCGCGTCGAGCAGATCGGCCACCAGGCCCTGACATTCCCGCTGGCCAGCCAACCGCTCCAGATCGTCGAGGAGCAGGAGGTCGGCGGCAGCGAGCGTGGCGCGGAATTTCTCCGCCTCTCCGGCGAGGAACGCATGGCGGTAGCGCTCGGCGAGCTTGACGGGATCGAGCAGCTCGATCGTGGCGCGGGGATGCTGGGTCTGGAGCCGCTCCGCGATCGCGCGCAGCAGCTCCGTTTTCCCGCTCCCGCGCGCGCCGACGATCACCAGAGGAGCATAGGGGACACCGCTCCCATCGGCCGCCGTGCGGGCCGCCGCGGCGGCCGCCCGATTGCCGGGGTCGAGCGCAAAGGTGTCGAGGTCGCTCATCGTGGCACGGCGAGGCGCTGCAGCACCAGAGCAGAGAGCGCTTTCAGGCTCTCGAAGACGCCGCTCCCGTGCAGCGCGTCGGCGGGGAGACTGGGAACCGCGCGAAAGTTCAGCGCGTCATCGAGATCGGGGGGCGCCAGAATCAAATCGGCAGGGAGGTCCTGCTTGTTGTACTGCAGCACCAAGGGCAGCTGCCGGATATCCACGCCCTGGTCGAGCAAATTCTCCTGGAGATTCTGGAAGCTCTCGAGATTGTCATCGAAGCGGCGCGCCTGACTGTCGGCCACGAAGACCACCCCATCGGCGCCCTGCAGCACCAAGCGACGCGTGGCATTGTAATAGACCTGGCCCGGGACGGTATAGAGCTGGAACCGGGTGGTGAAGCCGGAAATCACGCCGAGCTCCAGCGGCAGAAAATCGAAGAACAGAGTGCGATCCGACTGGGTGGCAAGGGAGACCATGGTGCCGCGGCGATGCTCCGGAACCCGGCCATGAATGTAGAGGAGGTTGCTCGTCTTTCCCGAGCGGCCGGGGCCGTAGTACACCAGCTTGCAGGTGATCTCGCGGGTCGTAAAGTTCACCAGCGGCATGGGCTCAGCGTCCGAACAGAGCGCCGAGGCTCCGGTTGAGCTCGGGCTCGAAGTCCTCAGCCAGCACCTGCCGAGCGGGAAGCTCCGCGGGCGCCGCGCGTCCCAGCTCCTCCACCAGCCGCTCAAAAAAAAGCTGCACCAGGCCGAGGGAAGTCTCCCTGCCATACACGACGAGGCCGAGCCAGCGGCCGCGCGGTGTGGTGAAGGCGGCAAGGTAAATCCCCAGCAGCTTGCCTTGATGCGCGACGGCGTCGAGCGGCGGCAAGCCCATCACGCGGGCCAGCTCGGAGGTCGCGGCCAGGATGCCGGCGCCCAGCGCGGCAGCCGCCATGACATCGAGCGAGCGCGTGAAGCCGTGCTGCGCGATGACCTGCCCCGAGCTGGTCATGAGCAAGGTGAGCCGCGCATCCGATTCGGCGAGGAAACCGGCGAGGGGAGCCTCCACCCAGGGCTCGAGGGCGCGCATCAGGCGGCCCGCTCCGCCGCACGGAGCAGCTGCAGCCGTAGCTCGCCCGCATTGACCTCGGCGGCGGCCACGAGCACCAGCAGCAGGCCCTCCTCACCGGATGCGCCGAGCAGCATGCCGTCGCTGGCCTGGAGCTGCCAGAAAACCGGCTCGGGCTGGCCGAGCGTGCGGGTTAGGCCGGCCACACGCCCGCTGAGACTTGCGGCGAGCGCGGCTACCGCACGGCCGTCGATCCCTTCCATGAGCGCCTCGGCCACGACGATGCCATCCTCGCGTGAAACCACGAGGGCACCGCGCACGCCGTGGATCCGAGTCAGCTCGCCGAGCAGCGCGGAGAAGCTCATCGCAGCTCTTCCAGCCAGCGGCGCGCCGTCTGGGCGGCGCGGTCGGCCAGCAGGGCGAGCCGCCCGGTTGGGACGTCCCGGGGCCGGGTGACGAGCAAGAGCGAATCGATGGTGGGCGTGCGCAGCTCGAAGTGCGCCGGCCCGCCTTCGAGCGCAAGGCGCCGCCAGGGACCGAGTCCCAGCAAGCGGGTCGCGCGCTCGGCTTCCCGGGAGATTCCCGCGAGGGCGGCCCCCACCGCCTCCCCGGCCGAACGTCCCGCCACATCGCTCATCCCGCCCGCCAGCAGCTGGCCCCGCAGATCCACCAGCAGCGCCAGGCCGGGGTCGGCCTCGAGCGCGCGCAGCGGATCGGGCACCGGCTGTTCGAAGCCGGGCACTTTGCGCGCACCGGCCGTGCGCTCGACGCGCACGAGCGCCGCGCGGAGCGAAGCCTCGTGCGGGCGCAGCTCCACCGCGCGGCGCAAGTAGCGCAGACAGCGCCCGTACTCGCCCGCGCGGAAGGAGAGAAAGGCGAGGCCCTTGTGGGCGCCGACGTGCTCCGGATCCAGGCGCAGCACGGTGGTCCAGGCATCGAAGGCCAGATCTCCCTCACCGCGATCGCTGCGGATCCGGCCCAGCAGATCGTACGCGCCCGCCATTTCCGGATAGCGCGCGACTCCACCGGTGGCGACCGCGAGGGCCGCGTCGAGCTGGCCGCGCTGGCGCAGGGCTTCAGCCAGAGGGAGGAAGACCAGGCTCGAGGGATCGCGCGCCAGCTGGGCGGTGAGCATCTGAATGTCGTCAATGCTCATCGGATGGCCCGGAGCTGCTCCAGCAGATGCCGCGCCGCGGGAAGCACGCCGGCAATCTCCTCGCTGTGCGCCGCTTCTTCTGCCTCCCGGTCGGGCAGCGCCAGCCAGCTCTCGAAGCCGTGGACCGCTTCTTCCAGCCGACCGGCACCCAGCAACGCCCAACCCAGCAAGCGCACCGGTTTGGCCGCGCCGGGATCGAGTCGCGCCGCTTCCCGGAGAGCTCGCTCGGCATCGCTGAATCGCCGCTCCGCGAGCAGAATCCCCCCGGCCAGCAAGTGGGCCCGGGAGTCCTCGGGAAAGGCGTCGAGCGCCGCCTGGGCCGCGGCTCTGGCGGCCTCGGGATTCCCATTGCGGAGCTGCTCTTCTCCCTGGCGCAGCAGCGCGTCGGCATCCTCCCGGGGCGCCGCTCGCGCGGACTCGAGCGCGGGATCGCGCAGCACGATGACCCCCGCGCTGGCGAGACCGAAGAGAGCGCGCGCGACGTCGAACTCCGGTTCGCCGAGCGAGAGCGCGATGGCCTGCACGTCGCGTTCCCCGTCCGCCGCGGCGAGGACGCGCCACTCGAAGGGCGTCAGGCTGAGCGACCCCGGCTCATTCGATACCGGAGGAGCCAGCCGCGGGATGACGCCGAGGTGCGCGACCCGGGTCTGGATGCGGGACCACTCGTCGATGCGCCGCGCGCCTTCGAGCAAGAGATGCTCCACCGAGATGCGAAGATCGGTCTCCCGGGGAATCGAATCGGCGGGGCATTCTTCGAAGATGAAATAGCCCTCTGACCAGCCGAGCATGGTGAAGACCACTTCGTCGATATGGGCGCGGACCTGCGCCTTGAGCTCCCGCTCGGTGAGCGCGCCGATGGAGACCAGGATCTCGCCGATGCGGCGAGTATCCCCCTGCTCCTGCAGAGCACAGGCCCGGGTCAGGTCTTCTTCCCGGATCTTGCCCGCCCGCAGCAGCGCGGAGCCGAGCGGGTGAGGGTTGGATTGGATCGCGGCCGCGACAACCGCGGCGTCGTGAAACCAGATGGTCCCCTCGTTCTGCCGCAGCGCGGAGCTGATGCTCAGCGCGCCGGTCTTGCGCCCCAGATCGAGCAACTGGAACACGTCATGGATCCCGAGCTCGCGGAGCGGACCCTGGATGGCCATCTCAGGCTTCCACCGGCTGGAGGATATGCGCCAGCTCGCGGGCGGAGCGGGCCTGCGCGCGCGCTGCCGCGGCGAGCGGGCCGGTGGGCGAGAGCAACGTCACGCGTTCCCAATCGGTGATCGCCGCGCCGAAGCGCCGGAGCTTGGCCTGCGCCTGGCCGCGGAAGAAATGCGCCGCGACGTGGTCGGCGTCAAAGCGCAGCACGCGATCGAGCGCCGCGATCGCTTCCTGGCCGCGTCCCTCGTCGAGCAGAGCGCGGCCCAACAACACCAGCGCGTCGAGCGCATAGGGCACCACCAGCAAGAGATCCACCAGCAGGCGCACGGCGTCGGCGGTGAGACCGGAGCGGCGCAACAGATCGGCGAGGGCCAGGGCAGCGTCAAGGAACGTCGGCAGCAGGACGAGGGCCTGCTGGTAGGCCACGCGCGCTGCGGCGGGGCGCTCGAGCTCTTCCTCGAGGAGCCCTTTCTCGTACCACGCCTGAACCAGGGACGGATCGAGAGCCAGCGCGCCGGAGAATGCGTCGAGCGCCGCGGCGCGGTCGCCGGCCTGCCGCGCGAGAGTACCGAGCAGCAGCAGGAGATCCGCCCGACCCGGTGCCAGGCTGGTGGCGGCTGCCGCATCCGCCAGCGCGCCCTCGAGATCGCCCGTGAGCTGCCGGCTGCGGGCGCGGATGGTCAAGACGTCCGGATGCTGCGGCGCGAGCTGCATCAGGCGCTCGGCCGTCACGAGGGCCTCCGCCCCGCGCTCGAGCGCCACCAAGGCGCGGGCTTCCCCGAGCAGAATCGGCACCGACTCCGGCGCGAGCGCGCTCGCCTCACGGAAACGCTCGAGCGCTTCCCCGGCCAGCCCGCGGCGGGCGAAGAGTTCCCCGAGCAGCGAGAGGCCCTCTGGTTGCGGCGCCCCTCGCCGGGTGGCCCGGTGAATCTCGGCCGCGGCGCTGTCGAGCAGGCCCTTGCCGATCAAATCTCGCGCGAGCGCAAAGGGATCTTCGCGCGAGGGAGCGGGCGCCAGCTCGGGCGGAGTGAGGCGCCCGAACAGCTCATCGAGCAGAGCGGGTTCGAAACTCCATTCCTGCCCCGCCGCCGTCGCGCCGAGCGAAGGAGCCGGCGCCGGCACCTGCTGCAGCAGCGACTCCTCGAATTGCAGCTGCACCGCCAGCGCATAAGTCTGCGGCAGGTAGAAGGGATCGAGCTCGAGCGCCCGCCGGGTCTCGCGCAGCGCCTCCTCGAAGGCGCCGAGCTGCCCCAGGGCAAAGCCAAGATTGTAGCGGGCGGAGGCGAGATTAGGGTCGCTTTCGACCGCGCGGGCAAACGCGTTACGGGCATCCTGGGAGCGGTGCAGCTCCATCAGCACCAGACCGATCCCGTTCCAGGCCGCCGCATCGGCGGGGCGCGCCTGCAAGGCCGCGCGATATTGCTCCAGCGCGCCTTGCAGCTCGCGGCGCTGCAGGTGGAGGAAGCCCAGGTTGAGCCGCGCGGCGGGAAAATCGGGACGTGCCTTGAGCGCCGCTTCAAAAGCGGCGACCGCTTCCGCGCTATCCGGATCGCTGCAGCCGGCCACGCCGAGGTTGTTCCAGGCGAGGGCGTAGGACGGATCGGCATCCACGGCGCGGCGATAGGACCCGCGTGCTTCCTCCCGACGGCCCGCCTGATGCAGGCAGACTCCGCGCTCGTTCCACAAGGCGGGATTGCCGGGCTGCCGCTGCAGCAGCCGGTCGTAAAGCTCGAGCGCGGCGCCCAGATCGTGGCGGAGCAGATGCGTCTCGGCCATGCCCTCGAGCGCGCCCGGCTCGTCCTCCCCCGCTTCGAGGCCCAGACGGTATTCCCGTAGCGCCTCGGTGAGATAGCCGCGCTTGCGAAACGCGACGGCGAGACTGAGATGCGGTTGCAGCGCGCTGCCCTCTGCCGTTCCTAACCCGGAGCCGGGTGGCCGTCGCGGCGCGGCACCGCGCACTCCGCCGATCAGGAGATTGGGCTGGGCGGTGCCGAGCGCGGGATTGAGCGCGAGGGCGCGCCGGGTGGCGGCGCGGGCGGCCTCGTGATGTCCCAGATCGCCGTACAAGAAGCCAAGCAGGTAGTGCACTTCGGCATGATCGGGGTTAAGCACGCTCGCCTCAGTGAGCACACTGAGCGCGCGGTCGTTGAGCCCGCGATTGTAGTAGGAGCGGCCGAGATAGAGGCGCGCCACCGAGCTGTGCGGATCCACCTCGCAGGCGCGCTGGAACCACTCGCAGGCGCGCTCTTGACGCCCGCGGGCCTGCTCGACCATCCCGAGCTGCACGAGCGCGGTGGCGTCGGTGGGATTGGCGCGCAGCAAATCCTCGTACTGCTCGGCGGCCTGGTCGTGCTGGCCGAGCGCGAGATAGGCCCGGGCGAGCTCGAGCCGAGCGCCAGAGGCGTCGGGATCCCGCGCGAGTCGCTCCCGCAGCTCTCCGATCCGGGTGTCGTACCAGCCCGATTCGCGCTGCACGGTCTCCAGATTGTCCTGAGCAATCCGCATTTCCGAATCAAGCTCCAGCGCGCGGCTGAACGCCGCGATCGCAGCGGGGATCAAGCCCCGCTCGTAGTAGAGCACGCCGAGGTTGTTCTGCGCGCCGGGATCAGAGGGGTCGATGCGCCGGGCCAGCGAGCGGAGAGCGTCGGCGTCCCGCCCAGTGTGGGCCCCAGGGCCCGTGTGGCCCCCAGGACCGGTCGGAGCGGCCGCCGGCATGGAATCAGCCGGCGATGCGAATCGCGTCGAAGATGGCGGTCAAGGAGGGGGGATCCGGCAGC
>DASYPD010000043.1:0-6069 GCA_036007005.1 Gemmatimonadales bacterium | reverse complement strand
AGCAGGATGGCAAGCTCGTGGGGATTGTGTCGAGGTATGACCTGCTTCAACAACTGATCGGCACTCGGTGATGAGGGGGCTGGTGATGAGGGGGCTAGGGAGCTGGGGAGCTAGGGAGCTAGGGATAGCCCTTTCCGGCAGTTCCCTAGCTCCCTAGACCCTAGCTCCCTAGACCCTAGCCCCTAGCTCCCTATGCGCATCACCGTTCTCACCGGCGGAACCAGCAGCGAACGCGACGTCGCCATCGCCTCGGCGGTGCAGGTCATCAAAGCGCTGCGCAGCCGGGACCACACGGTCGCGGTCGTGGATACGGCGCGCGGTCTCATCCCCCAGGTGGAAGAGGTCCGCTTGCTCTCGGGCTCGGTGGGCAAGGAACCCCCGGCGATCGAAGAGCTCGTCGCCCTGGAGCGCGGTGTGCTGTTGTCCGGCCTGGTGAGTCTCCCAGTGGTCCGTGATGCCGAAGTGCTTTTCCTCGCCCTCCATGGAGGTCGCGGCGAAGATGGCACCCTCCAGGCGGTGCTCGATGTGGTCGGTGTTCCCTATACCGGCAGCGGCTCGCTCGGCAGCGGCCTGGCGATGAACAAAGACATCGCCAAGCGGCTCTTCCGGGTGGCGGGCGTTCCCACCGCCGACTGGCTGATGGCCCCGACCAGCGTGGACGCCGCGGGGGAAAAGCTCGGCTGGCCCCTGGTGGTGAAGCCTTGCAAGCAGGGCTCCACGGTGGGACTCACGGTGGTCAAGGAGCCGGGAGGATACCGCGCCGCGGTTGAGCTCGCCGCGCGCTACGACGCCGAGGTGCTGATCGAAGCGTTTGTCCCGGGCCGGGAGCTGACCGTCGGAATCCTGGAAGGAGAGGCCCTCGCCGTCGGGGAGATCATTCCCAAGCACGAGATCTTCGACTACGAGTGCAAGTACACGCCGGGCATGTCACGGGAAATCTTCCCCGCCGATCTCTATCCGAGCGTTGCCGCGGAGTGTAGCAGGCTCGGCCTGCTGGCCCATCGCGCCCTCAAGCTGGGAGGGTATTCGCGCGTCGATTTTCGCTTGACACCGGCGGGAGAACTGGTCTGTTTAGAGGCGAACGCCCTGCCGGGAATGACCGCGACCAGCCTCCTCCCCCAGTCCGCGGCCGCCGTCGGCATCTCCTTTGCGGAGCTGTGCGAGCGCGTGTGCCTCGCGAGTCGGAACGCATGAGCAAGCAGCGGCAGAATTCAACCGGGCGTGACTCCAGGCTGACTCCCTGGGTCGGCCGGATCATGCTGGCCAACGCCACGGTTCTGGTGTTGTTGTCGACCGTGCTCACTGCACCCGGTTTCTTCGACGCGCTGCAATTCGACCCGCACCTGGCACTTCGCCGCCCCTGGACCTTTTTCTCCTACTTGTTCGTCCACGGTGGTGTCTTCCACCTGGGCGGGAACCTGCTGCTGCTCTTTGTCTTCGGGCCACCGGTCGAGCGCCGGCTCGGCGGTCGGGCATTCCTGCTGTATTACCTGTATTGTGGCGTCGGCGCTGCGGCGTTCACGCTAGGGCTCAGCTCGTTCATGGCGGTCCCGCCCCTGGTTGGGGCGACCGGCGCAGGGCTGGGCACGGCGCTCGCCTTCGCGTTCGCGTGGCCGGATGCCGATGCGGTACTGACCCCTCTGCCGATCCGGGTCAGCGCCCGAGCCCTGGTACTCCTGCTGGCGTCGGCCGATCTCGTCCTCGCGCTCTGGGCCCCGGACGGTGCCGCGCAGCTCGGCTATCTGGGTGGATTAGCCGCGGGATACGTCTTCTTCCGCGTGCAGAGCCTTGCCGCCCGGCGGCAAAGAAAAGGACCCAAGAGCATCGCGCACCGGCCGGTGATGGCGCCGATTCCGGTTCGGCAAGGAGGCACGCTCACCGAGGTTCGCCCGGCGCGAGCCCGGCCGGAGCCGCGGGAGGAATATCCTGCCGACGAGGTCGATCGCGTGCTCGACAAGATCAGCGCCTTCGGCATCCAGAGCCTGACCGCTGATGAGCGGCGCTTTCTCGATGACGTATCGAAGCGCAAGCGAAAGGATCTTCACTAAGAGGTCTTGTTCCGCACCCGGGATTTCTTATCTTGTCCCGTGCTCATCGATCTTCTGCCTGATTTTCTCGACATTCTCGCACAATCTGATCCCGAAGCGGCGTATCACCGCTTCCTCGATGCGCATCGCCCGTTGCTGGCCGCATACTGGAGCAACTACGTCCTCGATCTCGACAGTCCGCACGCCACGGAGGTGATCGCCTCCGCTATGCGAGCGGATCGGAGCGATCTCTTTGCCCTGTTGGACCAGGTCGACATGGCGCGGGTCGTCGAAGACGCGCTGCACCGCGCCGAAGCCGTCCTGGAGGTGGACCGGCCCACCGACTGCCTGCTGATGGTGGGGCTTGGCGCGGCGAACGCCGGCGAGCTCGTGGTCAATGGCCGCGGAATAGCCTTCATCTGTGTCGAGCATTTCACCGGCAGGGTCAATCCTGAAACCCACGGGATGGGGCTGAACCCGGAGCTGGTGCCGCTCTGGGTGGGCCACGAGGTAGCCCACACGGTGCGGTACACCTCACCCGCGAGCGAAAGCGAGCTCTGCCGTCTCGTTCAAGCAGCGGGTGGATACTACGACTACTGGACGACCGGAAGCCGCGCGACGCTGCGCGAGCACCTGCTCAACGAGGGGCTGGCCGTGCATGCCGCGCAGGCGGTGGCCCCGGGGTTCGCTCCGGAAGACTACTTCGGGTATCCGCGGCGGCAGTATCAGCGCATGCGTGAGCTCGAGGCGTTCCTCCGCCGAGCCGCGGATCACGATCTTGACCGGACCGGACTGGGGCTTCGGCTCAAGTATCTCTCGGGCGGCATGAGCCCCTCGGCGCGCCTCGGGCTGGGTCGTGTCCTGCCGGAGCGGTGTGGCTATTACCTGGGCCACCGGATGGCCGAACCGCTGGTCGCAGCACGAGGAATCCCTGCCGCATTACGCGCTCCAGTCAGCGCGTTCCAGGCTATTGAAGACGAAGGGGTTGGGTTCCGGACCGCTTAGACCATATTTCGCAGCATGGCAACCGAGCAAGTCCCCGTCACCCTCACGTTGAAGCCCGCCGGCCCTATCGTCATCGAAGGTCCGATCATCATTCGCAATAACGCAGGAGATATCGTCGAGCCTCCGCCCACCAAGATTCCCGGGCAGGTCAAGCTCTGCGGCTGCGGATTCAGCAAGAACAAGCCGTTCTGCGACGGGACCCATAAGAGATAGTGAGTAGTGAGTAGTGAGTGGTGAGTAGGGGTTAGGCGTTCCCTACTCACTACTCACTACTCACTACTTCCCCACACAGAATCGTTCAAACACCCGCCCCAGCACTTCGTCCGGATGCACCAGACCGATCAGCTCTTCGAGGGCCGCCACCGCGTTGCGGACGTGGTGTGCCGCCAACACCGCATCTCTGCCGAGCTGCGGTCGCGCGGCGGTGAGGGAGCTCTCGGCCCGCCCGAGCGCCACCCGGTGTCGCTCGCGCGTCAGCATCGGCTCCAGCTCGGCGTAGCCGCCGGGGCCGCCGAACAGCCGCTCTGCCATCGCGCTGCGTAGCCGGTCCAAGCCTTCACCGGTGACGGCGGAGATCGCTATTCCTTCTTCGCGTTCGCGCTCGGCGGGAGCCACCAGGTCGGCCTTCGAGCGCACCAGGAGCGTCGGCCGCGCTGCCACCAGCTCCCGCTCCTCCGGCGTCGGCAGGCTTCCCGATTCGACGCACAGGAGGAGCAGGTCGGCGCCGGCGACATAGCGACGGCTCACCTCGATACCCAGCTGCTCCAGCCGCTCGTCCGTCTCGCGCAACCCTGCCGTATCGGCGAGCCGGACCGGCCAGCCGAGCACATCGCTCGAGGCCTCGATGGTATCCCGGGTGGTCCCCGGAATCTCGGTCACCAGCGCCCGGCTGATTCCCAAAAGCGCGTTGAAGAGCGAGGACTTCCCGGCGTTCGGACGACCGGCCAACACCACCAGCGCTCCTTCGCGCAGCCGCTCGCCCGCGGGAGCGGTAGCGAGCAACGCCGCGACGCTCCTGGCGGCAATATCGAGGCGCGCGAGCACCCGCTCCGGCCGCACCGGACCGTCATCCTCCTCCGGAAAATCGATATCATAGGCGAGCAGCGAGAGCAGTTCGAGCAGCTCCTCCCGGAGCGCCAGCACCCGGGTTGACAGTCCGCCCTCGAGCTGGTGCAGCGCTGCCCTGCCCTGCGCCGGCGCCGTCGCGTCGATCAGATCGCCGACCGCCTCCACCTGCAGCAAGTCGAGCTTGCCGTTGAGTAAGGCGCGGCGAGTGAACTCGCCGGGAGCGGCACCTCGTGCCCCCGCCGCGTGCAGCGCCGCGAGCACCTGGGCCGGAACCAGCAGCCCGCCGTGGCAGCAGAACTCGACCAGATCCTCTCCGGTATAGCTGCGCGGCGCCCGGAACACCGTCACCAGGCCCACGTCGATGGGGGCCCCATCCGCAGCCACGAGCGTGCGCAGGGTCGGCCGTCTTTCCTCCGGCGCCGTCCCTTCGATAATTCGATTTGCTACTGCGAGCGCAGCGTCGCCGGAAAGCCGGATCAGCGCGAGGGCGGAGCGCCCGGGCGGGGTAGCGAGCGCGGCAATGGGATCCGAAAGCATGCGTGAGAAGGTAAGCCCTAGGTAAGCGGTGAGCGGTGAGGGGTGAGCGGGCCACCCCACCTCCGCTCACTGCTCACCGCTTACCGCTCACCGCTTTACCGGAAGGGGGTTTGGGCGGCGGGGAAAGGTTCTTGCGCTGCCGCTCCCGAGACAGCATCCACTGCTGAGGCAGACTCGCCACGTTCATCACCGTGTAGTACAGGTTGAGTCCCGAAGCAAAGCGCAGGAAGAGGAAGGTCATCATCGCCGGCATCACGTAGACCATCATCTTGGTCTGCGGATTCGGCGGCATTCCCCGCTGGCCGATCCAGCTCAGCGCCAGCATCGAGACTCCCATCAGCACCGGGATCACGTAGCGCGGATCCGGCCGGGCCAGATCCGGCAGCCACAGGAAGTGGGCGCCCCGAAGCTCGATCGTGTTCTGGAACACGAAAAACAGCGCGAACAGAATCGGGATCGGCAAGAGCATCGGCCAACAGCCGCCCAGCGGGTTGACGTTGTGCTCCTTGTAGAGCTTGAACATCTCCTGCTGGAGTTTCTGTGGCTCGCCCTTGTGCTTCTCCTGCAGCTCTTTGATGTGCGGCTGAACCGCCTGCATCGCCATCGTCGAGCGCATCGCCTTCTGGTTGAGCGGCCACAGCACGATGCGGATAGCGATCCCGAAGAGGATCAAGCCCACGCCGTAGGCCAGCCCGAGTCCGTCATGCAGCCAGACCAGCAGCCAACGAGCGCCGAGCGCCACCGGTCGGATGATGGTCCGGATCCCCGGCAAGCCGTAGGGGTTGACGTCGTCGAAGTCGTGGCCGATCGAGCGCAGGAGCGGATATTTCAGCGGGCCCGCATAGACCTGGTAGTGGAGCTGGCCGCTGGCCGGCAGCAGCAGCCCGGCCGTGACGCTCACCCCGACCGGAATCCGCAAGGTGTCGTTCGCGAGTGCATTGACGCCACCGATGCCGCCGTTCCGCTCGGCACCCGTCGTATCGAGCGCGAGCAGCGCGGTCACGAAATACTTTGACTTGACCGCGACCCACTCGAAGGGGCCACTGAAGGCTGTCGCTCTGGCCACCCGCGGTTTGCCGCTCGCCGCAAGGCTGGAAAAGCGCGTCCGGGAGGCCTTGCTGTCCTTGACGACGATGGCCGATTCGCGCTGATGTTCGACGCTGTCGGCTTCGGTATTTCGCAGCCCCGGACCCATGCCGATCAGCAGCACGGCTCCATTCGGCCCGACGCCGTCGACCTTCGCGGTCACGTCGAGCAGATAATTGTCGGGGTGAAAGCTGTAGCTGAGCGAGACGGCATAGCTCCCCTGCTGCGCGCTGAAGCTGAGCGGCGTGGCTTCCCCCACAGTGAGCGAGGGGGCCGACGGGGTGAAATGCCAATCGTGCAGCCAGACCGTGTCGCGGCCGACCAGCAGGCCGAGCCCGAGCAATTC
>DASYPD010000042.1:0-4839 GCA_036007005.1 Gemmatimonadales bacterium | reverse complement strand
AGTGGCTGGTCCCCTCGCTACGGATAACTGCGAGCCCGAGCTCGGCCAGAACCTTGAGGTGCCGGCTTACCGTGGACTGGGGCAGTTGGAGTGCCGCCTGGAGCTCACGCACAGTCAGCTCATGGCCCTCCAGGGTCAGGAGCAGGCGTCCCCGAATGGGATCGGCGAGGGCGCTCAGGCGGTCGAAAACGGCAGCTGCCGCCGTCATGGCATTAATCCGTGCATCCGGATGGAAGGATAGCTGAGCTATGTCCTTAAGTCAACGCTAGGGGGCTAGGTGCTAGCGCTAGGGCTAGGGGCTATTTCCTATTGGATTATTGGGTTAGCCTTTCCATACCTGTGCGCTCGTGAAGGCAGGCCGGCGTCCTCCTCATGCTCCCAACCTCAACCCGGTAGACTGTCGGTCCTATGCGAATTCCTGGATTGCTCGGTTTGGCCAGCGCTCTGCTGGCGACCTCACTCGCGGCTCAGGAGCATCCCAAGCCGGTCGAAAAACCCAAGCCGCCGCCCAAGCCTTCGGTGGACTTCTCCAAGTTCAAATTCATGGAGGGGTGCTGGAAAGGTCAGCTCAATAAGGAGGAGGTCGTGGAGGAAAATTGGACGGCTCCCTCCGAAAACCTGCTGCTGGCGACGACGCGGTATCTGACGAAGGAGTATGCGACTGGATACGAGTTCACCCGGATCCAGTGGGTAGATAGCATGGTTGTCTTCGCCGCGTCCAGCAACGGAAAAGCGGAGGACGTCTACCCTCTCAAGTCCCTGGCCGACGGCTACGTGCTTTTTGAGAATCTCCAAAAGAAGGGCTTCCCGCAGCGGATCATGTACCGGGAAGCGTCGGACGGCTCTCTGATTCCGCGTAATGAAGGGGAAGGGCCGAGTGTCGAGCTGAGGTTCCACCGGGTGAAGTGCCCGGGGGCGGACAAGAGAATCAGGGACTAGGCGCAACCATTTGGGGTCGGGCCCCGTCTATCAGTTGTCCCGTCAGCCCGGAGCCCATCCGATGTCATTCCCAAAGCGAGCTTCGCTCGGCGCCGCCGGGCTCATCCTGCTGGCTGCCCTGCCTCCCGCGCTTGCGGCCCAGCACCGTGCTGAGGCGAGAGACTGGCAGCTTTCCTGCTCGCGGGAGCGGGGCGACCGGGAGACCGAGCGGGTCTGTAACGTCATCGAGAGAACCATGGCGATTCCCAAGGGAGCGCTCGACGTCGACGGCCGGATGAATGGCGGCATCAGCGTGATCGGGGAAAACCGATCCGATGTCCTGGTGCGCGCCATGGTCGAGGCCCATGCCCGCAGCGAGTCGCGCGCCGAGGAGCTCGGAGAGGCGATCAAGCTCCACGCGGAAGCGGGGCGCATCTATGCCGAGGGCCCCGACACTCACGGGCGGGAGTGGTGGTCTGTGAGCTTCGAGGTCCACGTGCCGGCCCGCTCGGATCTCGAGCTCAAGGCGCATAATGGCGGGATCGCCGTGGCCGACGTGACGGGCACTCTGCGCATGCAGACCCTCAACGGTGGGATTCACCTCGAGTCGGTGAATGGGGACGTGGTGGCGGAGACCACCAACGGCGGGGTCCGCGTGGAGCTGGGTGGTGACCGGTGGGAAGGGAAGGGTTTGGACGCGACAACTACGAACGGCGGGGTCCATTTGCGCGTGCCGAGCGGATACTCGGCGCACCTGGAGACGGGCACGGTGAACGGGGGGATAGATATCGATTTCCCGGTGAGCGTGCAGGGAAGAATCGGGCACCGTCTGGCCACGGATCTGGGAAAGGGCGGGGCGACGATTCGGGTGATTACGACGAATGGGGGGGTAACAGTGAGTAGGGAGTAGGGGAGTAGTGAGTAGGGAGTAGGGCGTAGGAAGCAACGTTTCGGGGCCTGCTTGCGTCATAACCTAAGAACCTTAGGTTATTGCCAAGGAGGCCCTCCTCATGTCAGTCGACGAGCTCGATCTGCTCCGCGGCACCCTCGATCTTCTCCTCCTCAAAACGCTGAGCTGGGGCCCCATGCATGGCCTCGGGGTGGTGCGCTGGATCGAACAGGCCACCCACCAGCGACTCCAGATCGAGGAAGGTGCCCTGTATCCCGCGCTGCATCGACTGGAGGAACGCGGCTGGCTGGAGGCGGAGTGGGGTTACACGGAGAAGGGCCGGCGGGCGAAGTATTACCAGCTCACCGCAGCCGGGCGCAGGCAGCTGGCCGCCGAGCTCACCAAGTGGAGTCGCTATAGCGAGGCGGTGCGGCTGGTGCTGACGGCGGAGGGAGCCCGATGAGCGATCGGTGGAAGGGTCTTCGCCGGGTGTTCCGGCTGCCGCTCGGGCGGCGAGGGGTGGAAGGAGAGGTGGTGGAAGAGCTGCGGTTCCATCTCGAGGAGCGAATCGAAGAGCTGGTGGCGCAGGGATTCCCGCGGGAAGCGGCTGAGCGGGAAGCGCGGTCGCGCTTGGGAGATTTGCGCCGGCTCGAAGGGCAGCTCACGCGGATCGATCGCCGGGTAGCGTGGCGGAAAGCCCGGGGAGAAGCGGGGAAAGCGTTCTGGCGCGAGCTGCGCTTCGGTGTTCGCGGGTTACGCCGGCATCCCGGTTTTGCCACCGCGGTGGTGCTCACCCTGGGAATCGGCATGGGTGCCACCGGGGCGATCTACACGCTGCTGCGGCACGTCGTGCTGGACCCGCTGCCTTATCCCGCCTCCGAACGGCTGGTGCGGCTCAAGAATCCGGTGCCGGGGGTCGAGAAGGGCGGCGAGTGGAACCTCTCGAGGGCACAATTCTTCTACTACCGGCAGCACGTCCCCGAGCTCGAGAGCATCGGTCTCTACCGACTCGAGGGCGTCAACGCGGCTGTCTCGGGCGAGGCGAGGCGCGCCCATGCCGCGATGGTCACGGCGAGCATGTTGAAGCTGCTCGGCGCGAAGGCGATCAAGGGAAGGCTCTTCGGTGAGCCGGACGACGTCCCGGGCGCGCCGGCTGTCGCGATACTGTCCTATGGGTTCTGGCGCTCGGAGTTCGGGGCGGACAGTGGTGTGGTGGGCAAGAGCGTCCGGTTGAACGACGAGCCTATTGCCGTGGTCGGAGTGATGGCGTCCGGGGTTGAGCTTCCGCGTGACCGGGGCGAGGCGGTCGCAACGCGCGCCGACATTTGGTTGCCGATGCGGCTCAGTCCCGCGGGACCCTTCTACAACGAGCACGTGTATCCGGTGATCGCGCGGCTGGGGCCGGACGCCACTCTGGCAAGGGCGGAGGGCAGGATCGCCCGGCTCCGCGCGGAGCTGCCCCAGACGTTTCCGAACGCCTACAGCGAGAAGTTCTTCGAGCGCTATCGCTTTCACACGGTCCTCTATCCGCTCAAGCAGTACGTGCTGGGCGACCTGGCCCGCAATCTGTGGATCCTCTTCGGCGCCGTCGGCCTCGTCCTGCTGATCGCCTGCGCCAATGTGGCCAACCTGTTGTTCGCCCGGCTGGAGACCCGCCGGCGGGAGTTCGCGGTGCGAAGCGCGCTCGGCGCCGGACGCGGGCAGGTGGCGCGGGAAGCCTTTGCCGAAGGCGCGGTGCTTGCGCTGGCGGGCGCAGCGGTGGCCGCGCTGGTCAGTGCGGGGAGCGCGCGCTGGCTGGTGCTGCTCTCGCCGGCGGGAATCCCGCGGCTCGACGCGGTGACCGTGGACGGGCAGGTCCTGCTTTTTCTGCTGGGCATTGCGCTGGCCATTGCCGCGGGTCTGGCCCTGGTGCCGGTGCTGCAGTATCGCGGGCTCGCGGGACTTTCCGCGCTGAGCGAGGCGGGGCGGGGGGGGGGCACGGCGGGCGTACGGCGCCAGCGGCTGCGGTCGAGTCTCGTGGTGGTGCAGGTCGCGCTGGCGCTGATGCTCGTGGCCGGGTCGGGATTGCTGTTGCAGAGCTTCCGGCGCTTGCGGGCGGTCGATCCCGGGATCGATCCGCAAGGGGTGCTGACCCTGGATTGGTTCCTCCCCTATCAGCGCTACGACAGCCTCAGCAAGGTGTGGCGCTTCCATGACGAGGTGCTCACGAAGATCCGTGCCCTCCCGGGAGTCGCGGCGGCCGGCGCCTCGGGAGAGCTGCCGCTGCTGACCGGATTCGGCTGCACGGTGCAGGGTTTCGAGGAGCCCGTGGTGTATGACCGGATCAAGGACGCGGGACTCACGACCTGTGCCGGGCAGGCGCCTACCACGCCGGGTTATTTCGAGGCGCTGCGGATCCCGCTTCTGGCCGGGCGCCTTTTCAGCGACGCTGACAATACGGCGCCCGAGCGCGGGGCGGTGATCGTCACCAAGGCGTTCGCCGAACGGTTCTGGCCCGGCGAGAACCCGCTCGGCAAAGGAGTGAATCCAAATGGGCGCAGCAAGCCGCCCTTCTACCACGTCGTGGGGCTGGTGGGGGATCTCCACGGCACCGCGCTCGACGAGCCGCCCGGCATCGGGATCTTCTATCCAATTGTGGCGATGCCCGGCGGCGGAGGCTTGAACGCCAGGGAAATGCACCTGGTGGTACGCGCTGCGCGGGGCGATCCGCTGGCGCTGCTGCCCGCGGTCCGGAGCGCCGTCAACGCGGTGGACCCGACCATTCCCATCGCGAACGCCGAGCCGATGTCGCTGGTGGTGAGCCGCTCGATGGGCCGGCTGACGTTCACCATGCTGCTGCTCGGCATCGCGGGGGCAGTAGCGCTCGCGCTGGCGGCCATCGGCCTCTACGGTCTCCTGGCGTACATCGTGGCACAGCGCCGCAACGAAATCGGCGTGCGTATCGCGCTGGGCGCCCGGGCCGGGCAGGTGGAGGGCCTCGTGGTCGGACGAGCGCTCAAACTGGTGGGGATCGGGCTGCTGATCGGCCTCGC
>DASYPD010000041.1:0-8614 GCA_036007005.1 Gemmatimonadales bacterium | reverse complement strand
GCTATTGGCTATGGGCTATTGGCTATTGGAAACAGCTCTTCCGGAAGAGTTGTTTCCAATAGCCAATAGCCCATAGCCAATAGCCCACAGCCCTCACCGTCACACGCTGGCGCCGATGCCATGGCGCGCGAAGAAATCCTCGCATTTGGTGCGCACCTCCGTCCAGGTCCCGATCACCCGCTCGGCCCGCGGCAACCCGCTCAGGACGAGCGGACCGTACCGCTTGGACAGCACCCTGCGGTCGAGCAGAATTACGACCCCGACATCGGTGCTGTTGCGAATCAGTCTGCCGAAGCCCTGCTTGAGCTTGAGCGCGGCGTGGGGCAGCAGATATCCCATGAAGCCGTCTTCGCCCTGCTCTGCCAGACGTTCCAGCCGGGCGGCGGTGAGCGGTTCCGACGGGACCTTGAAAGGTAGCTTGCAGAGCAGCAGCACGCGGAGCGCGCGACCCGGGACATCGACGCCCTCCCAGAAGGAGTCCGTCCCCAGCAGGATCGCGTTTCCGGCCTCCCGGAATCTGCGCAGCAACTGGTCCCGGCTCCGCTCGCCTTGCACGAGAATCGGCCAGCGCGGCGGCAGCGTGGCGCGAAGCTCCGTCGCGGCCCGGCGCAGCGCGGCGTGACTGGTGAAGAGCGCGAAGGTCCCGCCATCCGAGGCCCAGGCCAGCTCGGTGATTGCTCGCACCACCCCCGCATCGTGCGCGGCTTCGTCTTCCCGCGGGTCAGCCAGGTCACTCGGCACGCCGAAGAGGCACTGCTCGGGATAATTGAAGGGCGAGGGAAGAATCTCGCGCACGGTGACCGGATTCGGGGCTGCCGCGAGCCCGACGCGCGACTCGAGAAAATCGAATTCGCCGCCGGCCGCGAGCGTCGCGCTGGTGAGCGCGACGGTCGTCAGCCGGTCGAAGAGCAGCTCGCGCAGAATCGGGGCGAGATCGAGCGGAACGGCGGCAAGCGCCAGCTGATCTCCCTTGCTGCCTGCACGCTCGATCCAGCGCACGGTGGGGGGTCCACCGGGCGGCGGGCGCAGCGCGCGGTTGAGTCCGTCGCTCACCCCTTCGAGCCGCCGCACTACGCCGCGCAGCTCGCCGAGCAGCTGGGTTCGCCGCTCGGTGAGCTCGCTCTGGCTCAAACGCTCGGCGATGGTCTCCACGTCCTCGCGAATGCGTTCGAACGTGGCGAGGGTGCCGTCCAGCTCCGCGGTGAGCCCTTCGGCCCAGCTGGGCGCCTGCGCGAAGTCGGCATCGAGCCGCAGCGGCGCGCGGCCCTCCTGCAACAGGGCGTGCAGCCGGCGGAATAACGCATCGCTGAAGCGCCGCGCGTCGGCCAGCGCGGGAAGCAGCCGCTGCTGGAGCAGATCGAGGCTGGCGCGGCCCAGGAGATCCAGCTGGGCGCCAAGCTCGTAGCGCAGCGACGGCAGCAGGCCTTTCCCGTTGCGCTCCAGCCGGGCTAACACGCGGCGCACCCCCCGGCTGGTCACCTGTGCGCCCAGATGCGCCGCGGCGACGTCTTCGAGGTGGTGCGCCTCGTCGAGCACCAGCCGCCGGTAGGGCGGCAGCACGGCGGCCTCGTCCCAATTCTCCTGGGCGCTGCGCACGCTGAGATCCGCGGCCAGCAGATGGTGATTCACCACCACCACATCCGCCTCGGCGGCCGCGCGCTTGGCGCGGAACAAGAAGCACTTCTCGAAATGCGGACAGCGGAGCCGGGGGCACAAGTCGGGTTCCGCCGCCACTTCATCCCAGACCTCGGGGCTCGGCGGAACCGTGAGGTCCCCCAGGGTACCGTCCGCGCTGCGGCTCGCCCATTCCCCCAGGCCAACCAGCTCATCCTGGCGATCGGGCTCGAAGAGCGATTGCTGATTGGCCAGCGCCGCATTGAGCCGCGCCAGACAGAGGTAATTGCGCCAGCCCTTGAGCAGCGCGAAGCTCGGGGTGTGCTCGGCATCGCCAAGGGCATCGCGCAACAGCGGCAAGTCCTTGCCGACGAGCTGTTCCTGCAGATTGATCGTGTTGGTGGAGATGATGGTGCGTTCGCCGTTGCGCTTCGCCCAGGCCAGAGCCGGCACCAGATAGGCGAACGACTTTCCGATTCCGGTGCCGGCCTCCAGCAGTACCACTCCGCCGTCATTATAGGCATCGGCGATGTGCGCGGCCATGTCGCGCTGGCCCTGGCGGTCCTCGAAACTGCTCAAGCGCGCGGCGATCGGACCGCGCGGGCCCAACGTTGCGACGACACTGAGCGGATCGAGGCGCTCCAGGCGCTTGCGCCGCGGTACTTCGACGACGACGTACAGCTCGGTCGCGTCGTTGTTGATGATTCCGAATCCGACACCGGCGTCGTGCAGGCGCACCGCAACGAAGAGGTCCGCCGGCGACGGCTCGAGCTCGCCGCCGGGATGATTGTGCAGCACCAGCTGGCCGCGTTCGGCAACCCCCGGGAGAGCCAGCACCTCCTCCGCGGTGCCGCGGGCCACCGGCCGTGCCGCGACGATGGTGCCTGCCTCGTCCACTGAGCCGACGAAGCACACCTCGCGGCCTCCAGCGCGCGCGATTTCCTGCGCCAGCAGGACGCGGACTTCGGGAAGCAGACGCTCGCTGGTCATGGGATGCTGAATTCTAGCAGGATCGGCCCGGGTCCCGCTGGACGTTTTTACGCGTCACGGGGCGCTCGCGGGCAGCTTGAACGGGGGGCGTCCTAGGGGTCCTGTCCCAACCGGTCGAAATAGTCCACGACGCGATCATGCGCGCCCGAGCGGGTGTAGACGTCGGGCCGGCGCGACTCGATCACGCCGGCGATGACCGTTGCCACCTCTTCGGGGCTCTGCGAGCTGGGCAGCTCGCGGGAGTCTGGTCCGCCGTGCCGCGCGTTGCGGCCGAACTCGGTGCGCACGACGCCGGGCGACACGAGGGAGACCTGGATACCGGGGTGTTTCTCCTGGACTTCGCTGCGGAAGTTCGCGGTGAGTGCGTTGAGGAAATGCTTCGCTCCGTTGTAGGCGGAACGATAGCTGGAGGCGGGGATGCGTCCGAGCATCGAGGAGATATTGATGAGGTGACCCTCGCCGCGGGAGATGAAATGGGGCAGCACCTCCTGCATCCCATAAAGCGCCGACTTGAGGTTGACGCGCATCATCTCGTCGATGTCGTCGTCGCTGAGCTGCGAAGGCGGCCGGGTAATCCCCTGCCCCACATTGTTCACCCAGACGTCGATCCGACCGAACCGCTCCAGCGCACGGCTCACCGCGCGCCTGACGTCATGCCGCCGCGTCATGTCTCCGACGATGGCGAGCGCAGCTTCGCCGCACCGCGCCGCCACGGCCTGGAGCGCTGGCTCACGCCGCGCGACCAGGACCACCGCCGCGCCGCGCGAGGCCAGCAGCTCGGCTAACGCCGCACCGATGCCGCTGCTCGCACCGGTAATCACCACGACTTTGTCTTGCATCCCGGACTCATGATTGGGGATTAGGGGTTGGGTCCTTAGGTCTTCAGCTCCTTTTTCTTCGCGGCGGGAAAGAGAACATTGTTCAGGATCAAGCGATAACCCGGCGAGTGCGGCTGCGTCGAGAGGTCGGTCGGCGCATCGCCGACCTGATGCTGCGGGTCTTCCGGATCGTGACCGCCGAGAAAGGTCCAGGTTCCCTGGCCCCGCTCGCCATGGATGTACTTGACCCAGGGCGCCCCCTCTTCGTCCGCCAGCACGGTGACGCCGGGCTTGAGCTGGGCCCGCATGAAAGACGTCGTCAGGCCGTAAAAGTCGGCAATCACCTGGCGGTGATTCTGCACCAGCATCGTCGGCACCGGATCGATCTTCGCGCTGAAATTGAAAAGGGTGAACGCTCCCAGCGGCTGCCGCCGATCGGGCGCGTTGACCTGATGCCCGTCGATGTCGGAATACACCGCGATAGCCGGGGACAGCTCGAGCCGGGCGCCCTGGAACGCGAGTGTCTTCTCCCAGTGCAGCTTGTCGGCCGCGGCGGGATCCATCGGGGTTCCGTCCGCGAAGGCCGCGGCGATATCCACGCCCTCGCTGGCCAGCGCCAGATCGAGGGTTTCCGTCGCGGTGCACATGGCGAAGAGGAAGCCACCCCGCTCGACGAAGCCCGCGATCGTGCGCGCGACGGCCTTCTTCAACGCCGGCACATCAGGGAAGCCGAGTTCTCGCGCCATCCGCTGGTTGCGGTCCACCATCTCGAGCAGCCAGGGCGCGCCGGCGTAGGTGAGATAGAACTTGGAGTACTGCCCGGTGAAATCCTCGTGATGCAGATGGAGCCAATCGTAATTCCGGAGCTTCCCCCCCATCACTTCGGTGTCCCAGACCTTGTCGAAGGCGATGCCCGCGTATTGCAGCGCCATGGTCACCGCGTCGTCCCACGGTGCGGCATTGGGCGGCGCGTACACCGCCACCTTAGGCGCCTTTTCCAGCGGTACCGCGTCCAGATTCCCGCGGGAGAGTTCGGCCCGAATCTCCGCGAGCTGCGCGTCCTCGAGGGGCAGCACCGTCACGCCCGCGAGCGCCGTCTCGCGCTGGGTGGTCGGATCCGCCGGCAGCAGGAAGGAGCCGTGCCGGTAGTTCAGAAACCACTCCGCTTTCCCGCCGCGCTCGAGCACGCGGAAGGTGACCCCGTAGGCCTTGAGGTGATCGGACTGGGCATCGTCCATCGGCAGCAAGAGCCACGAGGCCGCGACACGGTCGGAAGGTCGGAAGGTCGGAAGGTCGGAACGTGATGTCGGTTTTCCGACCAGCACGGTCACCGCCGCCGCACGAACAAAGTCGCGCCGTTTCATGTTGCAGGCACTGCCCCGCGCGCCACGTCGAGCAGCCGCCGGGCTTGCGGCACCACCGCGCTGGTGGGCCAGGTCAGGAGGAGGTGTTCGAGGGCCGCGATCGCGAGGGTGGTTCTGCCGCTCCTGACCAGGAGATCAGCGAGGGCGAACTCCGCCGCCGCCGACCCGGCGGGAACCGCCAGGGCGGCCGCCTGGCGGAAGAGCCGTTCCGCGTCGGCATTGCTCCCTAACCCGGCGTGAATGCGTCCCGCGAGCAGCAGCAGCTCGGCCCCGCCGTGCTCCGGCGGCAGGGTGCCGGCCAGCTGTTCGAGCGCGAGCGCGGCGCCGCTGCTGTCCCGCCGCTCGAGCTGGAAGAGCGCACTGCCCAGCGCGGGCAGCGAGTCTTGCTCGAGGACCTGCAGGAGGCCGAGCAGACCCACCCGCTCGGTGGCGGCGGCGCGCTCTCCCGTGAAGGGCCCCGCGTCGGCCAGCGCGCCGCGCGCGGCGGAGAGCCGGCCCTGGAACAGCGCGATCTTTCCCCGGATCGCCTGGGCCTCGACCGAGCTATCCGCGCCGAGCAGGCTGTCGGCCCGTGGCAGCCGCCCGGCCCGCACCCATCCCTGTGCCAGCCGCAGCGCGAGCCGCTGGCGTTCCTCGGGCTCCAAGAGCGGTGCCAGCTCGCGAAAGCGGCGGTCGGCTTCCTCGACGCCGCCTTCCTCGATCATCACCCCGACCAGCGTGGAGGTTGCCGAGGCCGCCAGGGCGGGTGACGCGGAGGAATCCGCGGCGAGGCTGGCCAGCAGGCGCCGAGCGGCCGCCTGATCGCCGGCGTCGGCGTACGCCTGCGCCGCGTCGAGCAGGAGCCGTGAGCGCTGGGTTGGGGCCACTCGTTGCGCCAGCGCTTCGAGCAGCACCGCCCGGGCGATGAGCAGCTCGCTGGTGGGGGGACCTCGCAGCGACTCCAGGGTTTCCTGCAGGGCCTCGACGGCCTCCGGGCTCCTCGCCGGAAACGCTCCCGTGAGCCGCTGCACCGCGGCAAGGGGGTCCCCCCAGCGCAGCAGCAGGGCGGCGGCGAGCCGCTCTCCCGGCGCCTGCAGCCCGCTCAGCTCGCGCAGCAGCGCGGCGCGGCCGGAAGCCGGAATCTGCCCTAACACGGCGAGGGCAGTGCTGCGGTAGCCGGGCACTTTGGCGATAGCGCTGAGCCATTCGCGCGCTGCGGTGGCGTAATCTCCCTCCAGTGCCGCCAGCTGCCCAAGCTCCGCCGCCAGGGCGTCGGGACGCCCCAGCTTCTGGCGGCCCAGCCGGTAGGCGGCCTTGGCGCTCACCCGGTCGCGTACGCCGAAGGCCGCGATTCCCCATTCCTGAAAGGGCAGCTCGCTGGTCGGTTCGAGCGCGGCCCAGCGTTCCACCACGGCGCGGGCGCTGTCCGGTTGCCGGGCGGCGGTCCAGACCCGGATCGCGATGCCTAACACGCCCGGCGAGGCGTCCCGGGTGACCGCGTCCCGCAGGGCCCCCACCATCTCGGCCAGCCGCCCCGCCGGCGTGAGTGCCCGCTCGAGCCCGAGCAACGCGGGAAGATCCTGGGGCCGGGCCGCCAGGACCGCGCGCCACGCCGCCGCCGCCGCGGCGTAGTCTCCCCGCCGCTCCAAGTCGAGCGCCCGGGCCGCCGCATCCTGCGCCGCTGCCGGTCGCACCAGCAGGAGCAGAGCCCAGAATCCATAGGCTATCGCTCTGACTGATAGCCGATAGCTGATAGCTGATAGCTTCTTCACGGCGCTCCCCCGGTGAGCCGCCGGAAGTATTCCGTCACCAGGCGACGCTCTTCGGGCGAGAGCCGCTGCAACTGCTCCCAGGTCGGAAGCCGGACCCCTTCCTTGCCGAGCAGCTCGGCTCGCAGCGCCGGGGGCAGCTGCAGCTCGCCTTTCGCCGTTTCGCTCTGGCGTTCCTTCCGCTCGTCCTCCTCCCGGCCCTGCAGCGTGCGCCCCGCGTCGAGCATGCGCCGGAACAAGCGTTCCTGCCGGGTCACCATCTCGCGATCCAGTTGCCCGCGCTCGAGCTGCCGGGCCAGATCTTGCGCCTCGTCGCCCAGCGGCTTGGCGTCCGCCTGTCCCTGGGCGCGTAACCGCTCCAGCTCCTGGGCCAGCGCGCGCTGGCGCGCCGCGAGCGCCTGCAGCTGCTGCTGCAGCGCGTTCGAGCCCAGCAGCGGCAGCAAGCCGTTCGCGTCCTGGCTCAGCTGTCCCTGCTGCTTGGCGAGCTGAGTCATCCGCTGCATGGCCTCGGCGAAACCCGATCCGCTGCCGGCGCCCGCGACGTCTTCCCGGGAGCGCAGCAGACCGAACGCCGCGACATTCAGCGCATCGACGGCATCCCCGGCTCGCTCCGAGGATTCGCGCGCATTTCCGGCCGCGCTGGCCGCGCCTTCGCGGGCGCGCTGCATGTCCTGGCGCGCCTCGGCGAGGGCCCCCAGAATCTGGGGGGACACCAGCGCGTTTTTCCCCGCCGCGGCGGCGATCTGCTCGATGAGTTTTTGCACCCCTTCCTCGAGCGCGCCCTGCGTGCTGCGCGCGGATCCCAGGGATGCGTTGCGCCGGAACTGTTCGGCGATCGCCAGCTGTCGTTCGGCCAAGCGCGTCGTCTCCAGCAGGGCGCGGTCGAGCTGCGCCACGACTTCCGCGCGCCACTCCCGCTGCTGCGCTTCGCGCTGCTCTTTGACGTCCCGCTGCGCTTGAGTGAGCGCACCGGCCGCGCGCTCGCCGGCGCGCTGGGCCTGAGCCGGCTGGGCGCGCGCCGCCGCACCTTGCGCCTGCCGCATCTGCTCCGCTCCGGCATGCGCGCTGTCGGCGGCGCGCCCCAGGGCTGCCTGCCGCTGCTGGGCTGCCAGCCGTTTGCCAGCGTCACGCAGACCCGCCGCCAGCGAATCCGCCCGCTGACTCAGCTGGCGCTCCTCCGTGGCGGCCTGCGCGCTATCGGCGGACGGCACCCTTTCGTTCCAGCTTCGCTGCTGCTGCGCGAGCTCACGAGACTCCTGCTCCAGGGAGGCGAGCTCGCCCTCGAGCGCGGCGCGCTGGAAGAGTTCGCGGCTCCGTTCCAACGCCTCGCGCAGCTTCTGCTGCGAATCGCCGAGCTGTCTCACCGCGTCCCTGGTCTTTTCGCGGTCCAGCGCCTTGAGCGCCTCCTGCAGCTCGGCGAGCTGGCGCCGCAGCTCCGGCGAGAGGGCGCGGTCGAGCTCTTGCTGGACTTCCTTGAGGCGTTGCAGGAACACCGAGTCCGTTAGGCCGGCGCGCTCCGCGGCCTTGCGCAGCTCGTTGAGCGCGCGCTGCGTTTCCTCCGCCTGCTTGAGGAGATCCTGCTGGCGCTCCGCCACGGCCTCCGCCTTCTTGGCCTGCTCGAAATCGAGGGCACGTTCGGTTCCCCGCTGCGCGCCGCGCCCCAGATCCTCGCTTTGCCGTTGGGCCTCGCGGCTCTGTTTCACCAAGGAGTCGAGTTGCCGCGCGATTGCCGCCGCGCGCTCCCGTTCCGCGGCACGCAGCTCCGGGCGACTCGGCAGCGTGATCGCGATCTCGCGCGAGCGGCCCGACTGGCGTGCCGGCGAGTTATCGCGCGCGCGCGCGTTGATTCGCAGAGTGTCGCCGGGTTGAAGCCCGAGCGCGGTCGCATCCAGGGCCGCGGGCAGAATGGCGCGGTCCGGCGCCTGGCCCGGCAGCGCCAGCGCCTGGTCGGCGAGCGGGCGGGTTTTTCCGCCCCGGGACAGGCGGCGTTCCAGCGCGACTTCGACCAGGCCGTGGTCGTCGCGCGCAGCCACCACCAGCGGCAGCGCCCCACTGGAGGGGGCGACGGTGTCGCCCGCGG
>DASYPD010000040.1:0-4423 GCA_036007005.1 Gemmatimonadales bacterium | reverse complement strand
GCAGTTTTTCCGCACCTACAAGGATCTCGAGGGCAAAGGGGTCAAACTGGCCGGCTGGAAGCCGCGCCGGGCGGCTCATGCCGCCATCACCACCGCCATCGCGCGCTACGCCACCGAGCGGCCCGGCCGAGCCCGCTGACGCTCATCGCCCGGCGTACCGTGCAAAGCTTGGCGCCTCCCTCGACACCAGCTCGGCCCGGCGCTCTTAGTCCTTCTCAATTCACGACTTGCGGCTCCGAGCTGCCCGGCCCTTAATTTGCTACCCAGCCCGGTATGCCCAGCAACACCCGGCGGCACCGAGTGGCGGTGGTTCTCGGCACCCGCCCCGAGGCCATCAAGATGGCCCCCGTCATCCAGCAGCTGCGCGAGCGGAGCCACCGCTTCGAGCCGATCGTTATCACCACCTCGCAGCAACGCGAGATGCTCGCGCAGGCGATGCACGCCTTTCAGCTGACCGCCGACGTCGACCTCGGCCTCTCCCACCACAATCAGACCCTCGCCGACTTCACCGCGCGCGCGCTGCTGTCACTCACGGCCGCCATTCGCGAAGTCAAACCCGACGTGCTGCTGGTCCAGGGCGATACCTCCACCGTGATCGCCGCGGCGCTTGCCGCATTTTATTTCGGGGTGCCGATCGGGCACGTGGAGGCGGGGTTGCGTTCCGGCGATACCCGGCGGCCCTTCCCCGAAGAAGTCAATCGCCGGATGACCAGCTGCGTCACCGACCTGCACTTCGCTCCGACCGCCCTCGCGCGCGAGAACCTGCTCTGCGAGCGCATCCCCGATGAGCAGATTTACGTGACCGGCAATACCATCGTCGATGCGCTCGCCAGCATCCGGCATGATGGCGTCTTCGAGGATGCCTCGCTCAACGCGCTCGAGTGGGACCGCAAGAAAGTGATCCTCGCCACGGTGCACCGGCGGGAAAACCTCGGCCAGAACCTGCGCGACATCTGCGCGGCGTTCCGGCGCATCGTCGAGCTGCACGAGGAGGTGGAGATCGTGATTCCCGTGCACCTCAACCCGGCCGTGCGGGAGATCGTCTTCACCGAGCTGCGCGAGGTGGCCGGCATCCGGCTGCTCGAGCCCCTCGCCTATCATGACTTGATCGAGCTGATGCGGCGCAGCACCCTGGTGTGTACCGATTCGGGCGGCATCCAGGAGGAAGCCCCCGCGATGAAAAAGCCGGTGCTGATCCTGCGCAGCGTGACCGAGCGGCCCGAGGTCGTGGAGTCGCGCTTCGGCGAGCTGGTTGGCAGCGACCGCGAGCTCATTGTCGATGAGGTCCACCGCCTGCTCACCGATCCTGCGGCCTATTACAGCATGACCTCCGGCGAGAACCCCTTCGGCGATGGCCATGCGGCGAGCCGGATCGTGGAGATCCTGGAAGAGCGCTGCATCAGCGGCCGGCTGTTCAGCTCACCCTACGTCGAAGCGCCGGTCCCTCAGCACTAAGCGGAGCTCCAATGCTACGGTCGCGCGTGTTGTGGGTGATGCTCGGCTGCACCACCGCGCCCGCTGTTGCGCAGACCTCACCGACCCCACCGTCCAGCTTTGTCGAAGCCGGCGCCTTCTACCATCGCGTCACTCACGACTTTGGCGACTGGAAGGGCGCCTATGCGCGCGCGGTCCTCCTCAGCGCGCGCAACGTCTGGTATCTCGATGCCAGGGCGCAGGAAGCGTTCCGGGACCGCGGCGTCTACGCGTCGCTGGCCAACGTGCATACTTTCTCGCCTCGCGTCTATACCCAGCTCGCGGCCGGTGCCGGCAGCGGCAAGTTCGCCTTGCCCGATTACCGTTTCGATGCTTCCCTCAACCTCAAGCTCGGCCGAGCCAAGGCGCTGATCCTCACTACGGGAGGCAGCTACGTTCGCTCCAAGTCCGTATATAAGGACAAGGCACTCTTCGGCTCGCTCAGCTGGTACGCGAGCCCCACAGCGCTGCTCGAGCTCGGCGGCCGCCTCAACTGGAGCGATCCCAATGCGGTGCGCTCGGAGCGGGCGAGCGGCGCCCTCACCCTCGGCCGCACCGGTACCGCGCTGCTGACGCTCCGCGCGGGCGCGGGCACCGAGGGCTACCAGCTCGTCGGAGCCGCGCAGACCCTGCAGCGGTTCCGGAGCCAGGAGGCGAGCGCCGTCCTCCGGGAATGGCTTTCGAGACACGTCGGAGCCGTGTTAGGCGGCGAGTGGTACCACAATCCGTTCTACACTCGCGCCGGCGTGTCGCTTGGGCTTTTCTATGCCTGGTAGCTCCCCGGACGTCATCGCGACGCCGCCGAGCGGCCGTGGCGAGCTCAGCCGCCGCGAGCTCGAAGCCCTCCGGCTCCGCGGCCACAAGGGCGGGATCATCGCGCCCCACCGCGCGATGGTGGGTCTGTCCTGGACCGCCTGGCGCTTTCTCACGACGCTGCTGCTGGCCGTGGGCGGCCTGGCGGGTTATCTCGCCTCTCTCCCCTGGCTGGGGCGGGGCTGGCAGCTCCTCTTCGTCCGCGCCCGCGATTTCCTGGGACTCAGCGCGCCCATCGGCACCCAGCTCCTCGAGCTGCCCGGCGGGATCCGCTTCACCCTGCCCGTGGTGGCGACGCTGACCCCGCTTCCCGATGCGCGCGTGCTCTGGATTGCGGCCGCGGTCTCCGCGGCGGTCTTGCTGCTCAGCTTTCTGCTGCCGGAGCGCTTCACGCCGCTGCGCTACTTTCTCCGCTTGCTGGTGCTGGTGCAGGCCAGCGCCATCGCGTTCTTCGCGCTGTCGCCCGACCCGTTTCCCTACCGGCTGGAAGATCACGTCTTCATCCTGCTCACCGCGGGTTTGGTGGTGATGGGCCTGGTGCCCCTGGTGCTGGGCTTGACGCTGCACGTCTTCGATCTCGCCTTCTGGCGCAAGCTGCTGCTCACCGTGCTCATCCTCGGACATCTTGCGGTCTTCGTGCCCCTCAACGTTCTCGTGCACGTCTGGCTGATCCTGCACGGCACCGCAGTGACCATGCCGGTGCTCTTCCTCGTCTTCGGGCTGCTGCTCGATGTCTTCGTCTTCGTGGCGTTCTACGGCGCCGCGCTGTCCTGGCGCGCCACCCGGGAGGGGCGGGACGCACCGCCCGTGCACCTCTAGATGCGGCTCCTCCTCGTTATTCCGCTCTACCTCATCGTCGCCGTGATGGTGATCTACACCATCCGGCACTACTGCTTCACGCTCAATCGGCTCTTCGGGCGGCACCGCCAGCCCTACGTCGACATCGGCAGCGCGTGCTGGCCCCGCGTCGCGGTCTTCATCCCCTGCCACAACGAGGAGAAAGTCGTCGGCCACCTGCTCGACGCCCTGCTCGCCGGCGACTATCCTGCCGAGCAGCTCGTCCTCATTCCGATCGACGACCGCTCCAGTGACCGAACCCGCGCGATCCTCGCCGATTACGCCGACCGTTTTCCCGGACGCGTCTTCCCCTACCGCCGCCGCGGCGGCAAGCCGGGCAAGGCCGCGGCGCTCAAGGACGCCAGCACCCTGGCGCCCGGTTCCGACGCGCCGATCCATCTCGTCTTCGACGCCGACTACCTACCGGGCCGCGGGCTCATTAAGCAGCTCGTGGCGCCTTTCTTCGACATCGAGGTCGGCGCGGTGATGGGTCGGGTGGTTCCGATGAACGTCAACAAGACGCTGCTCACCCGCTTGCTCGACCTCGAGCGGACTGGCGGTTACCAGGTGGACCAGCAGGCCCGCATGAACCTCCGGCTCGTTCCGCAGTACGGCGGCACCGTCGGAGGCGTGCGCCGCTCGGCGCTGCTCGCCGTCGGCGGCTGGCGCGACGACACGCTCGCCGAAGACACCGACATGACTTTCCGTCTGGTGCTCGCCGGCTGGGAAGTGGCCTATCAGAACCGCAGCGAATGCTACGAGGAAGTGCCGGAGAACTGGCCTTCCCGCATCGCTCAGATCAAGCGCTGGGCGCGCGGTCACAACCAGTCGCTCGCGCGGCACTGGTGGCCGCTGCTCAAGCGGCCCCGCCATGTGCCGCGGCGCGTCGTGCTCGACGGTCTGCTGCTGCTCGGCGTCTACGCGGTGGGGCCGCTCCTGGTGCTGGGCTGGGGGCTGGCGCTCGCGCTCTATTACCTCGGCGTGCAGCTCGCCGCCGGCCTCGCGGCCATCTTCGCCGTGGCGATGTACTCGACCCTCGGCAATTTTGCCGCGTTCTTCGAGGTGGCGGCCGGCGCGCGGCTCGATGGCTCGCGCGGCCGGCTCAAGCTGCTGCCCTTCCTGATCGTGGGTTTCCTGGTGAGCCTGGTGTCGGTCACCTGGGCCACCGTGACCCAAGTCGCCCTCTCCTGGCGGCGTGGCAACGATCAGCACTGGGAGAAGACCGCGCGCCACCGTCCGGCGAATATGACGCTGCCGAATGGGGAGGCCTAGCGTGTTGCCCTTCCTCGCGCTGCTCGGT
>DASYPD010000039.1:0-1653 GCA_036007005.1 Gemmatimonadales bacterium | reverse complement strand
CCCACGAGCAGCACGACGACCGCGGGGGCAACCAACCCAATGCCCCAGCCCTGCGAGTGGTTGAGGCCAAAGACTGCGGCCATCATGGCGATCCCACCGGCGATGCCGAAGCCGATGATGGTGGTCCGGCGCATCCGCTTGAAGCGGTTGCCCCAGTACAGGAGCCCGCCAAAGAACACGAGCAGGCCCACGCTGACGCCGATGCTCACCTCGGACCCTGAAAGACCGCCATTCATCACCTGGTCGGTGAAGCGCGGATCCGGCTTGCTCACCAGCTGGAAGAGCGAAACGCTCGTCCACGAGCCGACCACGGCGTTCAATGCGATCCAGGTAGGGGCGAGCAGGAGGACGTGCGACCCGACGAGCGCTTCGCGGTACCGACGCCAGCTGAAATGGTGAGGCCCGGAGGCTGGATCCGGAACAGCCTCATGCTGGCGCGAGGTGGGGATTTCGGCGACGCCCCAGCGGAAGATCGCGTAGGCGACTCCATAGATGAGTGCATTGAGGAAGAAGGCACTCGGTCCCATCAATTCGTAGAGCTCGCCGGCGGCGGCCAGACCGATCCCCAGCCCGGCGAGCGTGGCGGCTTCGAAGCGTGCGACCGCCCGGCCCCGGATCAGCTGGTCGTCCCTGGTTCCGAGCGCAATGTAGCCGAGGACCGATGGGATGCTTGCTCCTGCCGTCGCTCCCTCCAGGAAGCGCGTGATCCCAATCCAGACGAAGATCCAGATGCCCGTCAGCAGGCCGAGCACGAGCGGGTTCGGGATGATGCCTCGCATCAGAACAGCCCCGATGCCGAAGACCGGCCCCCATTGCATCACGCGATGAGCACCCAGGCGGTCAGAGAGGATGCCGAACACCGGTGAGAGAGTCAGCTCCGCGACGAAGTACATCGCGCCCAGCCCTCCGACGAGCAGCGGAAATACCTCAGGTCCGCCATGGGTGGGAAGGTGCGCCAGGAAGATGGCAAGCAGTCCCCCGGCCAAACCGGTGGAGAAGCGGAGGGTGAATGTCCCGATCAGGACGGCGTTGAGCGATCGAGGCACGGCCGCCACAGCCTACCCGGCTCGCACGGCGAACGCGAGACGATGAATCGTCAGGGCTGGACTGCGTCTTGGCCCGTGCCCTCCGGGGCCGCCACCGGCTGCTGCGCGCCAACCAACCGAGCCGCTTCTCGCCGCTTCGCCCTCCGCCTCCCGACGAGGACCAGCATGACCGCGCCGTCCGCCGCCAGGATTGCGCCGCCTCCGGCCAATACGCGAAGGCGTCCGGCGCCAGCCGCTTCTGCCCGCACGCTCCGAGCCTGGTTCGCATCTGCGGCGGCAGCGGCCGAGTCGCCGGCCTGAAATGCGGTGCGGGCGGCAGCCAGCGTGGCGTCGGGAGCACTGAAGAGGAGCCCGACCCACTCGATCGAGGATGGCGCGGTCCGGATGGCCGACTGGGCAGCGCCGATCGCGGAGAGGGTGACCAGCTCCGAGCGCGCCTCGGTCCTCGCTGCTTCGAGATCCTTCCCGGTCTCGAAGGCGGTGCGAAGCGTCGGGGGCGGAGTCAGCCCCAGGTCGGCAGCCTGCGTGGTGATCGCGTCCCGCTCGTCGAGCACTGAGGCTGCCGCACCGATCAGGTCCTCGGCAGCCGCAAAGCGCCATGCACTCA
>DASYPD010000038.1:0-3185 GCA_036007005.1 Gemmatimonadales bacterium | reverse complement strand
CCCCCGCCACCCTGCTCGCGCCGGTCGCCGAGCGGCTGAGCCGGAGCGTGGTGCAGCTGCAAAGCGGTCCGGGCGTGGGGGCCGGGGTCGTCTGGGGACCGGGCCTGGTGATCACCAACGCACACGTCATCGCGGTGCAGCAGGTCGACTTGGTTCTCCCTGATGGCGGCACCTTGCGCGGTCGGGTGGTCGCCTGGGATCAGCGGCGTGACCTGGCGCTCATCCGCGCACCCGTTGAGCTTCCGGCGTGTGGGACGGGCGATCCGCGGCTCCGGGCCGGCGCGCTGGTCTTCGCGGTCGGGCATCCGCTGGGGGTGAGACAGGCGGTGTGTGCCGGCGTATTCCAGGCGCTGGGGCGCCTGCCTCCCGGACTCGTCCTGCCGAGGCTGGATCCGAGGCTCGACTGGATTCAGGCGGATCTGCGGCTGGCGCCGGGAAACTCGGGCGGCCCGATCGCTGATGCGGAAGGTCGGGTCATCGGGGTCTCTGCGATGAGCCTCGGCGGGCTCGCGCTCGGCGTGCCGGTCACCGAGATCCACGCATTTGTGAAAGCCAACCGTTGAAGCGCAGAGTGCACCTCGCGGTCAGCGATCCCGAGCTTCGGGCGCGTTTGACTGCCCTGTTCCGTCGCGATGCCGATCTCATCGTGGGGGGACCGGCGGAGGGAGCTGATCTCGTGGTAGCGGAGAACGGTGCCTCGCCGCTTGGCGGTGCGGCGCTGGAAGAGGATACCGAGCTCACTCAGCGCGAGCTCGAGGTTCTGCGGCTGATGGCGCTGGGGCTCGGCAACAAGCTGATCGCGCGGGAGCTCAGCATCTCGGCGCACACCGCCAAGTTTCACGTCGCCGCGGTATTCAGCAAGCTCGGCGTGCATTCACGTACCGAAGCGGTTGCGCTGGGGATGCGGCGGGGCCTGGTGCCGTTGTAGGCTGCAAGGCTAGCGGAAAGCTTCTCGCTATTCCGTTTCGGACACCTGTTTCCATTCGGGATCGAGCCGGCGTTGGCGAACGAAGTCGGTAAGGGTCGAGAGATCGATGAGGTCCGGACGAACGCGCAGCATGGCGCGGATATCGCTGAGGTGTTTGGTCGACCCACCCTGCCGGAAATACTCGAGCTTGCGAATGATCACGTACTCAGCGGGGGCCACCCAGACCCCCTCGCCGCCAAGGGTTTCTTGTCTGCGATGGATCAGGCCCCAGGCATCGAGGGGATCAGCGCTGGCAAGGTAGATATCGGCTCGTAATCCGGAGCCAAGGTGTAACCGGTTGAAATGACCGTGCTCCGAACGTTCGGCTTCGCGCTGAATGACCTCGAGCGGCGGAGCATAGAACTCATCGGCCGGGAAGGCGGCGGCAAATCCGGCGGCGTCCTCGGGACGCAGCGCAAGCACCAGGTCCAGATCCAGGGTCAGCCGGGGCTCGCCGTAGACAATCGCGGCGACGGCCCCGGTGGCCATGTAAGGGATCGCGAGCTGGTTGAGGGGGTGTGCGAAGCGCCGGAACAGCTCAACCAGCGACATTGCCGAAGAGCTCCGTCACGCGGGCCCGGAGCGCTGCCTCGGACAGCTCGGGATGCAGCTTCCGCAAGGAGGAAGTCTTGAGCTCTCGGGCCAGGGTGAGCAATTCGTCGGCAAGTTCGAGTTTACGCTGGGCGCTCATTCCCCGGAATCGTTGGGTCTGCAGGCTCCGGACGATGGGGTCGACGGGCTCCATAGGCTCAATGTGGGGTGGACCAGCCTGGCGGACAAGCATAACCCGATTTCGGCTCTGTTCGCGTGCTGAAGGCGGCTGCGGCCGCCGCAACGCTCGCCGAGACAGGCCGCCACCAGCCTCACCGATCACGAGGGGAGGCAACGCGGACCTGGGCTGGCACTCCTATCGGAATCCAATTCTCGGCCGGGGTGGAGCGATTGGTGAGATCAGTTGCCGGACCGCGTGAATGATCGCCTTCATCTCCCGGTCGTGTTTGCCGACCCGGTTCTCCAACTTCTCCAGACGCGCCGCGAGTTCGGCCTGATCTCCCACCCAGGTGCGCAAGCGAAGGAACGCCCGGACGACGAAGATGCTCATATGAACCGCCCGTGGACTGTTCAGTACATTCGCGGCCATCACGGCGCCGTGCTCAGTGAAGGCCCAGGGCAGATACTTGAGATTCCCGCCTCGCTTCAAGGTCACAGATTGTGACCTTGAACGCTGAAGGTCTGCGGCTATTCCCCTGGGGAGACGGAAAGCGAAATCCGGAGGGAAGCGATCCGCGTTACGCTTGACCGCCTGGTTGAGGGCTTTGGTCTCGACCCCATATATCGCGGCCAGATCCGAGGCGAGAATGACCCGCGTGCCGCGAATGGTCACGATGAGCGGCTCGATGGTGACGAGCGCTTTGGAAGCCATGACGGATGCTACTTGAGCAGCTGAGTCCTGCGTGGATCCTTTCGGCGCGAGCCAGGCGTCAAATAATGCAGGGTCGGGAGCGCGGTTATCGTGGCCCCTTACGGGAGAGCCCGCGGCTGGCTTCATTCCTTGGAGAGGGCCTTGAGATGGGACTTCATATCTGCTACGAGCTCGCGCTGCCGGCCAACAGCTCCCGAGCCCGCGTCCTCGCTTTGCTCGATGAGTTGAGGTCGAAGAGCGCGCGTCTTCCTTTCGACGAGGTGACCGGCATTCGCGAGTTTGTGGGTGCCGCCTGTGAGACCGCTTCCGGGAAGGAGAGTTGGAACGACCCGTGGGTGCTCTTCCGGGTTGGGGCGCTGGCGCGTGCGATCGCCGGACCCGACGAGGATCACGATCGGCTCGTTGCACCGGACTATGCAGTTGGTTTTCTGGTGCTCCCGGGGAGGCGCTGCGAGCCGGCGGCCTTCGGCTTCTCGCACTTACCAGCCGAGGCTCACGTCAAGGGTGAGACGCTCGCGATCCGCCATCCTGGCTGGCACTGGCACTATTGCTGCAAGACCCAATACGCTTCGGTGGTGAGCGAGGCGCACCTGCTGCGCTGCCACCTTGGCCTGATCGCGGTACTGGATGTCGCTCGAGGGCTCGGGATCAAGGTGACTGTACGCGACGAAACGGGCTACGACCAGCACCGCGACGAAAAGAAGCTCCTGGAGAGCGTCCACGCGGCCAACCGGCTGATTGCCGGAATCGCGGGCCGGATGGCTGATCAGCTCGATCCCTCGAAAGTCAAAGCCA
>DASYPD010000037.1:0-3491 GCA_036007005.1 Gemmatimonadales bacterium | reverse complement strand
GCCTTCCCCTGATGGATGAGCTCGCCCGCCGAGCTGACTCGGTAGCGCGCGGGTTTTTCCCGGAGCAGCGCCACGACTCCGGCCAACAGGTAGCGCAGAGAGCCCGGCACCATCCGGCGCATCCGAGCGGCCAACTGGTTGGCCGCAGCAGCGGTGCCGACGGAGAGCGAATTCACGAACAGTCGCTCGCGGGCGATTCCGTCGCTATTCCGGAACGAACCCCGGCCCACGTCCGTCGGGCGAGGCTCGCGCTGTCCCAGCCGCGCGAAAGCCTGTAACGGGTCGAGCGGGATCTTCAGGTTGCGGACGAAGTCGTTCCCGCTGCCCGCGGGAATCACCGCCAGCCGGCGAGCCTCGCGCTGAGACAGGAGCCCGTTCACGACTTCGTGAACGGTGCCGTCACCGCCGACCACGAGCGTCAACCCGCCTGACGTGGCGTGCGTCCTCGCGCTGGACTCCGCATCGCCCGGAGCCCCGGTCCGGCGGAGCACGATCTCTCCGAGCCGGGCCCGCACCCGTGGCTCGAGTAGCCGCCAGATGCGCTCGCCCCGGCCGCTCCCGGCAACGGGGTTGACGATGACCAGGGTCTCCGAGGTCGGCACCCCCTCCCCCCTCCCCCTTCCGCCCAGGGGAGTTTGTCTGCATCGTTCCGCATTCTCTCTTCGTTACCAGGAGTTCAGAATATGCGCCCGACCCGCGCCCTGCGCTCGCTGCTGCTGCTGGCTCCCCTCGTTCTTCCGTCCCAGACAGCCCGGGCCCAGCGCTACTGGCACGACGAACAGGGCCGCGACGCGTTCCGGCTCGATCTGGGAAAGCCGTTTCTCAAGGGTGATGGCCACTCCTTCCTGACCGGAACGGCGGTCCCCTCGATGAGCATGCGTGCCGCCGAGGGAATCCGGGTCGAGGCGGACTTCCCGCTGATGCGCGCCGGATTCGAGTTCGGGGGTACGGTCGGAGACCAGTCGACGATTCGGGTCGGGAATCCCTACCTCGGTCTGCGCGTGGGGGAGGATGCCAAGCTGATCAGTGGCTCCTTCGGATTCCGGCTTCCCCTCGCGGCCAAGCCCGACACGCCGATCGGGCAACAGGCGCTGAACGCCGGCGCGCTCACCACCTTCGATGAGTTCGAGGCCTTTGCCGCGAATTTTCTCACCGTGCGCGGCGCCCTCGAGGCTCGCAAAGTGAGTGCGAATCACATCCTGCTCGGCGCAAAGATCGGCCCTTCCGTCCTCGTCACGACCAGTGGCGATCCGAATGCCCAGACCGACGTCTTCCTCGATTTCGGCGGCCGCATCGGCTATGAAGGAAGCGGGTCGCTCCTGAGTGTCGGCCTCACGGGACGCTATCTTGTCACGCCGGCCGACAAAGCCTTCCTGTTCTGCAGTAATGTCAACGTCAATTGCGAGGTCAAGCGCTCCCATTATGCGGCCTCGGGCGCGGCGGAGCTCCGCCGGGGCAACATCCGCCCCCGAGCCACCCTTCGGATTCCGCTCAACAAGGATACCCGGCAGCAGGTCACTTCGATCCTCACTGTCGGCGTGAGTGTGGCGCGATAGGATAGTGAGTAGTGAGTAGTGAGTAGTGAGTAGCGACGACTCACGTTTACTACTTACTACTCACTACTCACTACTCACTGCTTTTCCAAATCCAGCAGGAACTTCTTCCGCCACAGTCCTCCGCCGTAGCCACGCAGCTGGCCATTCTTCTGGATGACGCGGTGGCAGGGCACCACGATCGGGATCCGATTGCGGCCGTTGGCCATACCGACCGCGCGCTGCGCGCTCGGCTTGCCGATGCGGCGGGCGAGCTCTTCGTAGCAAATCGTCTGGCCGTACGGAATCCGGAGCAGCTCGCGCCAGACCGTTTCCTGAAACGGGGTGCCGCCGAGCACCAGCGGCACGCCGAACTCCTGCCGGGTCCCGGCGAAATATTCCTCCAGCTCGCGCGCCGCCTGGTCGGTGAACCGATTGGTTCCCGGTACCACCGGGCGCGCAAACCAGCGCCGCAGATCCGCGGCTTGCTGGGGCAGCTTTTTCCGGTCGGCGAATTCCAGCATGCAGAGGCCGCTGTCCGTCGCGCCGGCCACCAGGGGTCCGAGCGGACTCGCGATGAGGGTGACAACGATCGGCGGCAAGCCGCGGGCCTCGGTCGGCGTCACTCCGAAGACTCGTTTGAAGGCGTCCCGGAAGCCGCTGTCCGAGCCGAAGCCGCTCTCGAAACCGGCCGGCAGCACCGGAGTTCCGCGCTGGAGCGCATCGAGCGCCAGCCCGAGCCGGCGCGCGCGCGCGTATCCCTGCAGTGTCATACCAAAGCTCCTGAGGAAGTAGCGCCGCGCGGCCGCCGGGTGAATTCCCAGCCGCTGCAGCAAGGGAGCGCCGAGCTCCGCCGCGGGGTTCTCGTCGAGCAGGGCGAGGATGCTGCGCACCCAGGAAGGGTGGCTGCCGAGCGCCTCGAGCGGCTTACAGCGACGGCAGGGACGGTAGCCCGCGGCGGTGGCTTCATCCACGCGTGCGAAGAACTGCCGATTCTCGCGCCGAGAGGGCTTCGACGGGCAGGTGGGGCGACAGAAGATGCCCGTGGTCCGGATTCCCACGACGAACAACCCTTCGTAGGAAGGATCCCGCTCGTCGACGGCTCGGTGCAGCTCTGCGTCCCGCGGCAATCGTGCTGAGGCAACACTTGGCGTTGAGATCATGGCAGACAATCTACGCAGTCCGCAGACCACCGCCACCGAAATTTGTACACTCAATTTATCTTCGAGGCAGCCAATGGCTCATAGCTCATAGCCCATAGCCCTTAGCCCATAGCCTATGCGCGTCCTCCCGCTCGATTGGCTCATCGTCGTCATCAGCATCTGCATTTCTTTCTTGCCCGCGGTCTTACTGGCCCGGCGAGCGGGGCGCAGCACCGCCGAGTTCTTCACTTCGGGGCGCTCCGCGCCGTGGTGGCTCATCGGCGTTTCGATGGTGGCGACCACCTTCAGTACCGACACCCCGAACCTGGTCACCAATCTGATCCGTGAGAAGGGCGTCGCGAACAACTGGCAGTGGTGGGCCTTTCTGCTCACCGGGATGGCGACCGTGTTTTTCTACGCGCGGCTCTGGCGTCGCTCCCGCGTGCTCACCGATCTTGAGTTCTACGAGATCCGCTACGCCGGGCCCGCGGCGATCTTCGTGCGCGGCTTCCGCGCGGTGTATCTCGGACTCTTCTTCAATTGCGTGATCATCGCCTCGGTCAATCTCGCCGCGGCCAAGATCGCCAACGTGATGCTGGGCTGGCCCATGGGCAAGACGCTGGCCATCTGCGCCGTCCTCAACGTGGCGTTCGCCGCGACCTCGGGGCTCTGGGGTGTGCTGGTCACCGATTTCATTCAGTTCGGCATTGCGATGGCCGGCTCCTTCTCGGCGGCGTACTTCGCCCTCAAGCAGCCGGAAGTGGGCGGGCTCGCCGGGCTGATCGCGCGCAGCGATCCGAGCACCCTCCGCCTGGTT
>DASYPD010000036.1:0-3134 GCA_036007005.1 Gemmatimonadales bacterium | reverse complement strand
CTTTGACACTCAGGAATTCGCCATGCAGCCAGTAGCGCGCGAATTCCGGCTGACCCGTAAATGCGCACGACTGCGCGATCTCATCCTCGTGGTGCGGGAAGATCAGATCCACTGCCCCCGTGTGGAGATCCAGCACCTGCGCACCGAAACGTTTCCCGATCAGCTCAAGCGCCATGGCCGAGCACTCGAGGTGCCAGCCGGGCCGCCCCCGACCGAAAGGGGCATCCCAGACGGCGTGGGCCGCCTCATCTTCCGGTCGCGCGGCCTTCCAGAGGACAAAGTCTCGCGCATTCTCTTTGTCGTATTCATCGGTGGCTACCCGTCCGCTCGCCCCGCTCTTGAGCTGGCGGCGGTCCAGCTGGGACAGCCGGCCGTAGGCTGGAAACTTGGCGATCGAGTAGTAAACCGAGCCGTCTTCGCCGCGGTACGCGGTGCCGTTGGCCAGGAGTCCCTCCACGAGCCGGATCATGGAAGCGATGAACTCGGTCGCGCGCGGATACTCGGTGGCCGGCTTGATGCGGAGATAATCCCGGTCCTCGAAGAACGCCGCGATGAACGGAGTGACGAGCTGATCGAGCGTAAAGCCGCGAGTGCCCGCTTCCTTGATGATCCTGTCGTCCACATCCGTGAGATTCATGATATGAAAGACGTCGAAGCCGCTCGCTTCGAGCCAGCGACGCAGCAGATCCACGAAGAGAAAAGTGCGGAAGTTGCCGATGTGCGCGTAGTTCCACACCGTGGGGCCGCAGGAGTAGAGCGTGACCCTGGGCGGGGCGAGGGGAGCGAACGGCTCGATCCGACGCGTGAGCGTATTGTAGAGGGCGAGGGCCATATGGGCGCCAAAGCTAGGCTGCGGCGCGGAGAGGAGTCAACGCGAGATGGGGCGGCGTAGCGGCTCCAAGCAGAGCGCCGGACTTCTGCTCTATCGCTGGCGCGCTGGCGGGTTCGAGGTCCTGCTGGTGCATCCGGGGGGACCTTTCTGGCGGCGAAAGGATCTGGCGGCATGGTCGATCCCCAAAGGCGAGTTCGAGCCCGGCGAGGATCCCCTCGACGCCGCGCGGCGGGAGTTTGCGGAGGAAACCGGAGCCACCGTGGCTGGAAAATTCATCGCCTTGACGCCTGTCAAACAGTCGGGAGGCAAAGTCGTCACAGCCTGGGCAGTCGAGGCCGATTGGGACGCGACACTCCTCCGGAGCAACACCTTTGCGCTGGAGTGGCCGCCGGGTTCCGGGGTCCAGGCCGAATTCCCCGAGGTCGATCGCGCGGCGTGGTTACCGCTGGCGGAGGCGCGGCAAAAGATCCTGCCGGGACAACTCGCCCTGCTGGACCAGCTCGAGGCCCTGCTGGCGCCCAGGGAATCAACCGCTCGGAAAAACTTGTGAATCGGGTGGCGGCTCTGCCGGGGAGGCCATCGAGGCCGCCGGGTCAGCGGCTGCAGCCCGGGACATCGTGTAGATCGGGATTCCCTCGGCGTCGAGCCGGTTCTTGATGCGGCGACGAAACTCGCGCGCCACGTCCCACTGGGCCCCCGGCGCCGTGCGCAACATGGCGCGGACCATCACGGCGTGCTGGCTGAACTCTTCCACCCCCACTTCCGACTCGCCCTCGAATCGCTCCGACCAGGCCGGATCCCCGCGCAGCCGCGCGATTTCGTCGCGGAAGACCTCGAGCGTCTGGTCCAGATTTGCTCCGTACCCGATGCCCACCTCGACAAGGGCGCGTGACCAGCTGCGGGTCAGGTTGCTGACCGTGGTAATCTGCCCGTTCGGGATCACGTGCAGCACGCCGCGCACGTCCCGCAGCATGACCACGCGCAAGGTCATCCGTTCGACCGTCCCGCTCTTCCCCGCCGCTTCGATCACGTCGCCGATGGCGAACTGGTTCTCGACCAGCACGAAGAAGCCGGCGATCACATCCTTCACCAGGCTCTGCGAGCCGAAGGAGACGGCGAGGCCGAAAATGCCGCCGGCGGCAATCAGGGGGCCGATCGGGATGAACTGAGCCGCGGTGAGCAACGCCGCCACGACGACGATCACCACCCGGCCAACACTGCGGACGACCTCGGCCACCGTATGACCCCGCTTCTCCGCCGCGGTCGCCGTCGGTGCGCTATCGTGGTTTATGTGCGCGTGCACCCGCTCGGCAATTCGCTTGACGAGCTGATAGCAGAGCCACGCCACGAGCCAGATGCCCACCACGTTGAGCACCTGCTCGAGCACCGCGCCGCGGCTGGTGCCGAAATACCACGCGACGCGGGAAAAAATGTCGCTGATCACGGCGGGGTCGCGCACGCGGGGCTCCGGGTAGGCGCGGGGCGGAAACTAGGGCGCTTTCGAGTGGGCCGTCAACCGGAGCGCGCGCGCTCGATGATTCGGGTGGCTCGAGCCGTCACCCCGCAACGCAGGCAGAGCGCCAGGATTTCCTCGGGGCCATGATCGCGCAGGGGGATTTCGAGCCCCAGGGGGGTGGCGATGAGCTCAGGGAGCTCTGCCCGCAGCGCCGCTACAGCGGGGGAAGGCGCTTCCAGCAGGAACAACCGCAATACCGACTCTTCGGGGGGCACCGGATCAGCCTAGCGATCCTGTCGCCGAGCAGTGTCATCGGTTTCACGCCGGCGGGATCACTCGGCCGCGCTCAGCGACTCGGCATCAAGACCTTGAGCAGCCAAAAGCCCGCGCCACCGGCAGCGGCGAGCAGCAGCAGACCCGGCAGCGCAAGCTTCCGGTAGCCGGAAGCACCGAAGATGCCGCTGACCGCAGCCTTGACGACTCCGTTCACCGTGACCCCGAGTGTGATCGCGAGCGCGGCGATAGGCACCAACTCGGGTGCTTTCGCCAGCCGGTTCATCCCGAAGGTGAGGGCATCCATGTCGGTGAGTCCGAGCACGGTGGCCGAAGCGAGCACTCCGGATTCCCCAAACCGCTGGGTGAGGGAATGGAGCAGCACGAGCACGATCTGAAAGCTCAGGGCCAGCAGAATCGCCGAGCGAAGCCGGAGCGGATTGCCTGGCTCCGTGAGGGGCTTGTGGGGAATGCCACCCGAGAGATGCTTCCACCCCAGCAACAACAGGAGAGAGCCGACGATGAGGGTCGGCGCAAGACCCAACGCGGTACGCGGCAAGAGGACCGGATTGA
>DASYPD010000035.1:0-5022 GCA_036007005.1 Gemmatimonadales bacterium | reverse complement strand
GGCTGTGCTGTACCGTGAAGTAGGAAGGGTCCAACCGATACGTGCCATCGGGCCGCAGCCGGACGATCTTGCGGAACCGATCGAGATACTTCGGCTTGCCGTACGCGGCCAGCCCCATGACCTTGTACTCATCTCCCGTCTTGAAGCCAAGGAAATTGGTGGTGCTGAGGTAGAGCACGCCGACCGAATGCGGCAGGTCGATTCGATTGATGCGCTGCAGATGATTCCCGCGGCCATGATAGCCAACCGAGGTGGCCCATTCACCGCGGCTGTCGATAGTTAAGACGGCCGCTTCCTCAAAGGGGGAGCAGAAAAAGGCGCTGCCCGCGTGGGTATCGTGATGGCGCACAAACTGAATCTGCGCTCGGCCTCCGCTGCTCTCCCGGAATCGCCGCAGGTGAAACATGTACCAGGCGGTATCGTGCAACTGCTGGATCAGGAATCCGGCCGAAAAGGTCGGATGCGTCGGCAAGTAGCGCAGCCTGCGTCCAATGCTGCGGAGCGAATCTTTGGTCCAGGGCCGCCAGTAGAACGCAATATGGTCGATGTCGCGCTCGGTCAACCTGGCCTGACGCAAACAGAACGCGATCGCCTGGGTAGGCCAGCCTTCCTGGTGTTTCTTCCTGGTGAAGCGCTCCTCCTCGGCGGCGGCGACGATCCTCCCATCGCACAGCAGCGTCGCAGAACTGTCATGTGTGAATCCGCCAACTCCGATGATGTTCATAGTTGGAAGCTGAGGGGTTAGCAGAGCGCGGTTTTGTCAACGGATGCAGAATAACGCAATAACGGAGCCACCCCAACTGTGTCAGGTTGGGGCTCAGCGGCCTTCGCGACGTTTTCTTCGGTTGGGGTCAGTACCCCCCGCCGCGAACCTCTTCCCTCGCGCTTCCCAGGGAGAACCGCAGGCCACCCATGAGCGAATGGCCGGGACCGCGGAGCAAATTACCCGGGGCGGGAGAGGAGCTCAGCTGATACTGCCCGAAGGCGGCTATCCGTCCTACCCGAAACTGCACCCCGGCGAGAAACGACACGAATCCGGTGGCGGTGCGATCATTGGCCTCCTGAGCGCTGCGCGCCGCCTGCTCGGGGGAGGTGAAGGTGCCGCCCAGCTCGGGACTCTCGACCTGCAGGAATCCGAACCCCATACCGAGGTAGGGCTCCAGCATTCCGCGCACCGGGTAACCCGTCAGGTTGAAGCCATAGCGACGAATCCGATCGAACGTCACCGGGCGAACCTGGTTGCCGCTGTTGGGATCCAGGAACGAGGAGGGCTCATTGCTGCCGAAGGCCTCATCGACGCCGAGCATGAGACCGGCGCGGCGCGAAACGACGGCGAGATGCGCCCCGACGGTCGGGACGCCGCTCTGCGTCTGCGCCTGGGTCCGGAAAAACAGCGCGCCCGCTCCGGCGCCGAAGAACCACTTGAAGCGATCGTCGCGCACGCGGGTGACGGAGGCGTTTTCCGCGCGCGCGCTTTGTGCTTGCAGCGCGCCCGCGCCCACGAGGCTTGCGGTGAGAACCAGGGTGAAGCTCCGGGATGGCTTGCGCATTGGGGCAGTCTCCAGACGTGAGTCAGCCTTGCTCCGGACGGCAAACGGCGTGCTCGCTCTCCCCGCCGGGAGGTTTCCCTCCGGTCGCCGCTGTTCCTGGCTTTGGATGAGCGTAGTGCCGTCTTCCAACTTATTAAACGACAAAGACTTATGTCATCGAAGCCGAACGGCATTCAGGCTCTATCCGAGTGAGCTCCTGGCGGCCTTGACTGCTGGGCATCCCTGAAACGCATCCTTTCGGCAAAATTCCAGAGCCCGGCTCAGATGAGTTTGAGCTTCCGGCCTGCGTTTCTGAAGGCCACGAGCGCCTCGTCGAGATCCTCCCGGGTGTGGGTCGCGGAGACCTGGCAGCGCACTCTGGCCGTCCCTTGGGGCACCACCGGATAACCGAAGCCGGTGACGAAGACTCGCTCTTCGAGCAATAGCTCGCTCATCCGAATGGCGTCAGCGGTTTCGCCGATGATGACGGGAATGATGGGCGTCTCTCCAGCCAGCGGCTTGAAGCCGAGCTCGCCGAGGCTGCGACGGAAGTAACGCGCGTTGTCGCGCAGCCGGGCCACGCGCTCGGGATGGGCCTCGAGAAAGCGGACGCTGGCGAGCGCGCTGCCCGCCACGGTGCAGGGCAGCGCATTGCTGAAGAGTTGCGGCCGACTGCGCTGGGTGAGATAGTCGCAGATCGCCTCGGAGGCCGCGACGAATCCTCCGGCTGCGCCACCCAGGGCTTTGCCGAGCGTGCTGGTGATGATGTCCACCTGGCCGATCAGCCCGAAGTGCTCCGCGGTGCCGCGGCCGGTGGGGCCGAGCACTCCGGTGGCATGGCTGTCATCCACCACCAGCAGTGCGCCATGCTTGCGGCAGACCTCGAGTAACCCGGGCAGATCGGCGATCGCGCCTTCCATCGAGAACACGCCGTCGGTGATCACGAGCTTGACCTGACGATCCTGCGCGGTGGACAGCCTGGCATCGAGATCGGCGAGATTCTTGTGCTCGTACACACCGGTCTGGCACTTGGTGATCGCCTTGGCGAGCCGGATGGCGTCGATGATGGACGCGTGATTGAGCTGATCGCTCAGCACCAGGTCCTGCTCGGTGAGCAAGGTCGAGGGAAGGGCTTCGTTGGCGTTCCAGCAGCTGACGAAGCTGAGAGAAGCAGGAGTTCCCACCAGCCGGGCCAGCGCGGCCTCGAGCTCCCGGTGGATCGTGAAGGTGCCGCAGATGAAGCGCACCGACGCGGTCCCGGCGCCGAAGTGATCGAGCGCCGCCTTTCCTTCCGCGATGATCTCCGGCTCGGCGCTGAAGCCCAGGTAGTTGTTCGAGGAGAGGATGAGCACCTCGCCCCGGCCCTCCATCCGCACGCGCGGGGCCTGAGGCGATTCGAGATGATTGAGCCGCTTGTAGACCCCATCGCGCTGGAACTCGGCGAGCGCAGCGCTCACGCGTTCATCGAGCGTCGGCATCGGCGATCTCCAGGATGACTTTTCCCGCCTTGCCTTCTTTGATCACCCCGATCGCGTCGGCGATGCGCTCCAGCGGAAACCGGTGCGTCACCACCGGCCGGGGATCGAGCTGGCCGGCGCGGAGGAAGCGGACCATCTGGTGCCAGGTGGAATACAGCTTTCTTCCGGTGACCCCGTAGAGGGTCAATCCCTTGAAGATCACGTCGCGCGCGAAGTCCACCTGGGTGGGTCGGCTGGGCGTGCCAAGCAAGTTGATCCTCCCCCCCGGACGTGCCACGGCGAATGCCTGGGTGTGTCCATCTGGATGTCCGCTCATTTCACACACCAGATCGACGCCGTCACCACCGGTCAGCTCGCGGATCCGGGCGGGCACATCGTCCCGACCAGGATTGAGGGTAACCTGGGCTCCCATCGTGCGGGCGATGTCCAGCCGCATCTCATTGAAATCACTGGCGACGACCAGCGACGCGCCTGCGGCCCGTGCGACGCCGCAGGCAAAGCAGCCAATCGGCCCACAACCCAGCACGAACACCGTGCTGCCGGGCAGCTCGTCGCCTTCGAGCACCGTGTGGACAGCATTGCCGATCGGGTCCATGATCGCCCCGATCTCGGTGGGAATGCCATCGAGCTTGATCACGTTCGAGGCCGGCATTGCGATGTAATCGGCAAAGGCGCCGTCGCGGTCCACCCCGATGATCCGGGTTCTGCTGCAGAGGTGCGACTTGCCGGTCCGGCAGGAGAGGCAATGTCCACAGACGAGGTGCCCCTCCGCCGTGACGAGGTCACCGACCGCGAGCAGGCCTTCGGCTTCAGCCTGCGTCCCCATCCGCTCGATACGTCCGGCGAATTCGTGGCCGATGATGAGCGGGGGCTTGAGACGGCCGCTGGCCCAGCGATCCCACTCCCAGATATGCAGGTCCGTCCCGCAGACGCCGGCCGCATGCACCCGGATCAGGACGTCGGTGGCTCCGTACCCGGGCGTGGGAACCTCCCTCAGCTCCATCCCGGGTCCGGGTCCCGGCTTGACCAGAGCGCGCACTCGCTGAACCGTCTGGATGAGAAGCCCGAATATACAGTGAAGGTTGAGTCTCTTACGGGCTCTTCCGCCCCGCTATGAATTTTCGGAGGAGACTGGGTGCCACGGCGAGGCCCAGGCGCGCGGCGAGCAACCGGAGCGAGCGGACTTCCTTCCAGGCCGACTTGAAGAGCTCTGCGGCTCGTGGGTAATTGCCTGCGGCCAGCTCGCGCTTGCCCAGCTCAAGCTGGCGCGCCGCCGTTAGCGCTCGGAGCTGAGAGTCAACCAGACTTCTCAGGGGAGGAGGGAGGTCCAGTTTTTCCCGGACGATCCGGTAGAGATTCACGGCGCGGTCGTAGCGCTGAAGTTCGTCACCGGACAGACTATCCCCCCTCAGCCGATACCCGGCAAGCACCGTCCGCTGATACCCCATGCGTGCGCCGCGCAGCGCGAGTCGCACCCAGAGATCAAAGTCCTGCCCGCGCCGGATCGTTTCGTCGAAGAGCCCGGCATCGATCACAACTTGCTTGCGAACGACCGTGGTGGAAGTGAGTACGTGACAGGAAAGGTCGAGCAGGGCTTTCAAGTCGGGTACTCCACGCGAAGGGGCGGCGTCCATGGAGGTCATCCCCGGTCGCGCGCCTTCACCAAAGTGTCTTGCGTTGGCGTAGACCAGATCATATTCGCCCTGCTGGAGCAAACTGACCTGAGAAGCCAGGAATTGCGGGTCCCAGACATCGTCCGCGTCCAGGAAGGCGAGCAGGGAACCGCCGGACGCCCTGATTGCTGCATTTCGTGCTGCGCTGGTGCCGCGGTTGGGTTGGCTGAGGTAGTTCATGCGATGGAGGTAGGGTTGCAGGGCGGCTTCGAGAGCTGGAGTATCCGAAGAGCCGTCATTCACGAGGATGATCTCAAAGGACGGGTACGTCTGTGCCAGAACCGACGCGACTGCTTCCCCGATGTAGGGGGCCACATTGTATGCCGGGATAATGACGCTGAC
>DASYPD010000034.1:0-2578 GCA_036007005.1 Gemmatimonadales bacterium | reverse complement strand
TTCACCGCGGCGCGTGAGATAGCGGGTTACCACCTCGTGGACCGCCGCGAAGTCGTCCCGCTGCCCCTCGCCACGAATGCGGAACTTGCGGTATTCGCTCTTCTTCGGGCGGCCGCCTTCAAAGGTGACCAGCGAGCCGACGGTGTCCTTGCCCTGGCTGGTCGAGATGTCGACGCAGACGAGGGTGCGCGGCACCGTCACCAATCCCAGGTCTCGGCCGAGCGCATAGACCGGGTCTCCGGCTCGCTCGTCCGCCTCGAAGGACTCCAAACGAAGACTCTCGAGCAAGTGCCGCGCATTCCGCTCCGCCAGCTCGAGCCAGCGGAACGCCATTCCCCGCTGGGGAATCTGCCAGCCGGAACCGGGAAGCAACGCTTCAATCTGGCGAAACTCGGCCGGCGCGAAGGGCAGGATGACCCGGGAGGCCCGGTCTTCGAGCGGCACGTAATAGCGCACCAGCAACGCCTCGAGCACGTTCTCGTCCGTCTCTTCCTCGACATTCTCGAGGAAGCGATGCTCGCGGTGGACGACCCGTCCCTCCCGCACCCGGAAGAGCACGCCCACGGCGTCATCGCCGTCGCGCGCGTAGCCGATCACGTCCGCCTCGCCGGTGCCCACCGTCTCGACCGCGGCCGGGGTATCGACCTCGTCGAGCCAGCGCAGGGTATCGCGGAGGTCCTTGGCGCGCTCGAAGTCTTCCCGCGCACTTGCCTCCTGCATCATGGCTCGCACCCGGGTGCGCACGTCGACGGTCCGGCCTTCGAGGAATCCCACTACCTCCTCGATCATCGCGCGGTAGGCCGCCTGATCCTGGCGCCCGACACAGGGGGCGAGGCAGCGTCCGATGTGAAAATCGAGACAGGGACGCTCGCGCTGCTGGCTGGGGAGGTCGTCGTCGCAGCTGCGCACAGTGAAGATCCGGCGCACCAGCGCGAGCGCCCGGCGCATCTCGCCGACGTCGCTGTAGGGCCCGAAGTAGCGCGCCCCAGGAATATCGCGGCGCCGCGTCACCAGGACGCGCGGGAAGGGCTCCTTGAGCGTCACCGCGATCGAGGGATAGCTCTTGTCGTCCTTCAGGCGGACGTTGAAGCGGGGCTGATACTCCTTGATGAGATTGTTCTCGAGCAGCAGCGACTGCGAGTCGCTCTCCACCACGATCGTCTCGACATCGCTGATCAGCCGGACCAGCCGCTGGTTCTTGGGGCTGTCGGCGTAATCGCTGCCGAAATAACTGCGCACCCTGCCCCGCAGGCTCCTGGCCTTGCCCACATACAGCACCGCGCCTTCGCGGTCCCTCCAGAGATAGACCCCGGGCCCGGTGGGAAGCGAATCCAGCTTTCGCTGCAGCTGATCGGAAAGTCCTGCGACGGTCATGAGCCTGGGAGAGGTCTGCCGATAACGCGGTAGGCCAGCGGCACCCGCAACGCGAGCGTGGCGGCCAGATAGACGACCCCGAAAGGAAGCAGCACCAGGAGGGCCGTGGCAATGGGCCCGAAGCGATGCTCGACCAGCAGCAGAACGCCCCAGCTTCCCCCCGCCGCCAGCAGGGCGGCGGTCCAGAGCCGCAGCGCCTGCCCCGGTGGAAAGCGAGTCGTCCCGATACGCCGGTCGAGACTCCGGCGCAGCAGCAGGAATTCGATCCAACCGGCCACTCCCGCCGAAACGGTGAGACCGGCAGCACCCCAGCGCGCCGGCAGGTGGAGCAGGGCCGGCAAGCGCAGCGCGGCGAGAATCCCCAGCACGGTGGTGAGCAGCACCCGGAGGACGGCGAACTTCAAGGGGATGCGGGTTTCGTGCAGCGCGTACCAGGCGGACGAATACAGGCGTCCGAGGGTGCTGGCGAGCAGTCCCACGGTCGAGCCGGCGAGAATGCCCCAGACGTAGGTCGCATCCTGGCGGCTGAAAAGCCCGGTCTGAAATACGGCGGCGGCGATGACTTGACCGAGCGCAGCCAGCGCGACCGCGGAGGGGATGATAAAGAACGCGACCTGCCCCATCGCCCGCTCCAGCCGCTCGCGCAGCATGCCGTGGGGATCGGGGGCGGTGCCGGCGACGGCCGACAGCTCCGGCAGCTCCGCGGCAGCCACCGACATTCCGAACAGGCTCACCGGCAGCGTGTACAGCGTCTGCGCATTCGCCAGCGCCGCGACCGCACCGGTGGGAAGCAAGCTGGCGAGGATCGAGTCCACGAAGGCGCTGATCTGAACGACGCCGCGGCCCACGAAGGCAGGAAAGAAATTGCGGCGCACCGCGCTGACGTTGGCATCGCCGCGCCCGAGCGAGAGGCGCAGCGGTCCGTTCACCCGCCAGACCGTGGGGAGCTGAATGGCCACTTGGAGCAGCCCTCCGGCGACGGCGCCCCACGCCACCCAGATCACCACGGTATCGGGCGCTGCGCCGCGCGGGGTCAGCAGCGCCGCCGCGATGATGGCGGCATTCCAGACGACTGGCGCGGCATAGGAGAGAAAGAAGCGCCGGTGGCTGTTCAGGATGCCGAGACACCAGGCGGAGAACACGAGCAGCCCCGTCCCGGGGAACAGAATCCGGATCACGCGCACGGCGAGCTCGTGCTTGGCTG
>DASYPD010000033.1:0-3758 GCA_036007005.1 Gemmatimonadales bacterium | reverse complement strand
TCCGCTCTGGCTGCTCTGGCGGGCGCGCCGGGGCACCGCGGTCACGGTGGGCGATGGCGCGCTCGCGGCGGCGGCCGGGGGCCGGGCCGTGCTGCCCTGGATTCCGCCGCTGTTGCGCGCGCTCGCCCTCGGCGCCTGGGTCGTGGCCGCCGCCGGTCCGCGGCTGCCCGGCGGTCCCACTACGGTCCGGCGCGACGGTATCGCCATCGTGATCGCGATCGATATCTCCAGCAGCATGCTCGCCGAGGATTTTGCGCCCTCGAACCGGCTCAAGGTGGCGCAGCAGCAGGCGATCTCCTTCATCCACGGCCGCGAGGCCGATCGCATCGGGCTGGTCGCCTTTGCCGGGGAAGCGCTCACCCAGATTCCGGTGACGCTCGACTATGCCGTGCTCGAGCAGGCGGTGAGCGATCTCCGGGTCGGCATGCTCGATGACGGGACAGCGATCGGGAGCGGGTTAGCCACCGCGGTCAACCGGCTGCGCCGGATCCCCGCCAAATCGAAGGTGATTCTGCTCTTGACCGACGGGGTGAACAACCGGGGCGCCATTGACCCGCGCACCGCGGCGGATGCGGCCGCCGCATTCGGCATCAAAGTCTATACCGTGGGCGTCGGGACGCAGGGCGAGGCGCGGATCCCGACCGGACGGGGCCTGAGCGGATTCCGTTACGAGACCCTGCCGGTGGAAATCGACGAGGAGCTGCTGCGCGACATCGCCGCCACCACGGGGGGGCGCTACTTCCGCGCGACGGACAGCGAATCCTTGAGCCGGATCTTCCAGCAGATCAACCTGCTGGAGCGCTCGCGCCAGGAGAGCCGGCAATACCGCGCGGCGGACGAGAAGCCGGGACCCTTCCTGCTGGCGGGGCTCGCGCTCTTCGCGCTGGCACTGGGGCTGGGGGCGACCGTGGCGGTGCGCGCGCCATGAGCTTCGATTCCCTCCCGCTGCTCCTGCTGGCCCCGGTGCTCGGCCTGGTCCTGGGCGGGTTAGCCTGGCTGGCCCGGCGCGCCCGGCTCCGGGCCACCGCCATCTGGGCGCCGTCGCTCGCGGCGCCGTGGCTCTCGCGCGGCCGGCTGGTGCCGCTGCTGGTGGGCGGCGCGAGCCTGCTCGCCGGGATCGGGGCGGCCGGCCCGCGCTGGGGCCGCACCGTGACCGAAATGCAGGGACGCGCGCTCAATCTCGCTATCGCGGTGGACATCAGCCGCTCGATGCTGGCCGAAGATGTCGGCCCCAACCGGTTGGTGCGGGCGAGCCGCGAGGCGGAGCGCCTGGTGCAGGATGCGCGCGGCGACCGGCTCGCCCTGCTTGCCTTCGCGGGCCGCAGCTACATCCTCACGCCGCTCACTCTCGACGACGCGGCGGTGACGCTGCAGCTCGATGCGCTCGATCCCGAAATCGCGAGCGAAGGCGGCACCGAGCTGGCCGACGTGCTGCAGCAGGGCAAGGAGCTGCTCAGCGCCGCGGCGGAGGGCGGGGCGAGGGTCCTGGTGGTCTTCACCGACGGTGAGAGCCACGATTCGCTCAGCAGCGCGCTCGCCGCCGCGCGCGCGCTCCGCTCGGCCGGCATCACGCTGCTCCTGGTGGGAGAGGGTGACACGCTGCCGGCACGGATCCCCTTGCGCGACGACTCCGGCAAGCTGCTCGGCTACAAGACCGATTCCGAAGGCCGCGAGGTCCGCACCTGGAGACGGGACGATGTGCTGCGCGAAGTGACCGATGCGGCCGACGGCGTGTTAGTCCCGGGAACCACCGCCGACCAGGCCGGCGCGGTGCGCCAGGTGATCGCCGGGCTCGAGCGCAGCGCGACGCGCGAACGCCGGCGCGAAGATCTGACTCCGCGCGGCTGGCTGTTCGGGCTCGCCGCCGTCACGCTGCTGGTGCTCCAGGGACTGCTGCGGCGCGGGCCGGCGCTCGCGCTGCTCGTCCTGAGCGTGCTGCCGCTTGGGCGTGGGCAGGCCCAGCGCCCCTCCGCGGGAGACCGGCTGCTGCAGCGGGGCGACACCAGTGCCGCGGCGCTCGCCTTCGCGCGGGAGGCGACGCGACGGGCGGCGGATACCGCGCTCTTCAACGCCGGGACGGCCGCGCTGGCGCGGGGAGAGGTCACGGCGGCCCGCCAGTGGCTCGAGGCCGCCGCGCGCTCGCTCGATCCCGCGCTGCGCTTTCGGGCGCTGTACAATCTCGGCCTCAACGCGCTGCTGCAGGCGCCGCGCGACTCCGCCAAGCGGACCGACTTGCGCGCGGAGGCGGCGCAGCGCTTCCGCGAGGCCTTGCTGCTCATGCCCGCTTCGCGCGAGACCAAATGGAATCTCGAGCTGGCGCAGAATCCGCTGCCGCCTCCGAGCGGCGGCGGCGGTGGAGGCGTCAAGCCGCCTCCGACCCCGCCGCGCAATGCGCCTCCCACGCCAAGTCCGAGCGCCAGCGCGATTTCGCGGGCGGAGGCGGAGCAGATTCTGAATTCGGTGGAGCGCACCGAGCGCGAGGTCCGCGCGGATCAGGCCCATCGCCTGAGACCGGCGCACAGCGCCGCCGGGAAGGACTGGTAATGCTGGCGTTCGCGCTGGGCGTGCTGCTGCAGCTTCAGCCGCTCGAGGTCACCACCTCGCTGGAGCGCTCCCGAGTGGCGGTCGGGGAGGAATTCTTGTTCACCCTCCGCGCGGTCGGGCATTCCACCGCGCCATTTCGGATCGAGCTGCCGCCGCTCGATGGGCTCGCCATCGTGGAGCGGCGCGAGCGCACCGATGTCGTGGCCGGCACTGCGCAAACGACGCGTGCCTACACGCTGGAGCTTGAGCTCCGGGCGGAGCAGGTCGGGACCTGGTCCATTGCGCCGATCCGTGTGGAGCAGGGAACCGCATCCGCATTTTCCTCGGCCGAGTCGGTCACCGTCAGCAATACGAGCAACGTCGCGTCCGGGCTCGACCAGGATCTGCTGGCCCTGATTCCCCGGGTGCCGCCGCCGCGTCTGGGTCAACCGTCCGTCTTCACCCTCGCCTCAGCCTCGCGGCTTTTCGTCGGTGACCAGCTCAATGTCCTGACCGGCGCCTGGCTCCCGCGCGGGCTCCGCCTGCGGATGCGCCAGCCGCCCACCCTCACGCCACCCGCCCTCTCGAGTGTCTGGGTGACCCCGCGCCGGGCGATCGCCGGCGCGGTGGCGAGCCGCAGCGTCGAGGGCGAGAGCTACGATCTCTACGTCAGCTTTCAGACCGCTTATCCCTTGAATCCGGGCCCGCTCACCATTCCGCCCGCGCGCTTAGGGTGGATGCAGCCCGCCCGGCAGTATCTCGGTCCGGAGCAGCGCGAATCGGTGGCGAGCACTTCGCTGACGCTCGCGGTCGAGCCGCTTCCCGCCGCCGGCCGACCGGCGGGATTCGACGGGCCCGTGGCCCGCGGGCTCTTGATCGAGTACGAGCTTGGCGCGAGCTCCGCGCGCGCGGGGGCCGTGCTGCCCGTCACGGTCGTCTTGAGCGGGGAGGGGAACCTCCCGCTCTGGCCGGCGCCGCGCATCGCGTGGCCGGCCTCGGTGCGAGTCTATCAGGAGGCCAGCGAAGACCGGCCGCGCCTGAGCGGGAGCCGGATCGGCGGCAGCAAGAGATTCCGCTTCACCATCCTGCCGGATTCCGCGGGAAGCCTTTCCCTCCCGGCGCTCGAGTATTCCTATTTCGATCCGGTGCCCGCGACGTATCGCTCCGCGCGTGCCTCTGCGATTGTCGTTCCGGTGCTCGAGGCTCTGCCGGTAGCCCAGCAGCGTAACCCGCTT
>DASYPD010000032.1:0-5824 GCA_036007005.1 Gemmatimonadales bacterium | reverse complement strand
GCGAGCTGAGCAGTGCGGGCTGCCATTCGGCTGCAGCATCGACGTTCCATTGCACCAGGCTAATGGTTCCGTGCGGGGAGGCGGCGATCCCGCGGAGTCGCTGGCGGCCGGGGGCGAGGCTGGCTGGCCAGGGCAAGGCGAGCGCGCTCTTGATGCTTTGCGTCGTCAGCGGTGCGCCCTCGGCGGGGCTGTGATCCCGGCGCGGCCACTCCGGACCGATCAAGACATAGTCCGAGGTGTTGTTGGTGACCCAGACCTTACGGCTCGAAACGATGATCCGGCCCAGCCACTTGATGCTGTTACAGCCAATCCAGCCAGGTACCACGGCGCGAAGGGGAAAGCCGTGGTCGGGTGGCAGGGTCTCGCCATTCATGCGGTAGGCCAGCAGGGTGTTTTCGTCGAGCGCCTTCGCGATGGGCAAGGGCCGGCTGAAGCTCGCGTCGTCCAGCCCGATCAGGTTCACATCCACCGCGTCCGCTCGAACGCCGGCGAGTTCGAGCACCCGAGCGAGGGAGGTTCCGGTCCATTCTGCACATCCGATTCCGCCGGTGCCCCATTGGGTTCCCGGCGCGGGCTTTCCCATCAAGAGCTGGAAAAACCTGCGCCAATTGCCGGCGCAATCGAGATAGGCGATCAGGGTGCGGCGGGGAAGCCGCAACAGCTCCTCGTAGGTCAACTCGAGCGGGCGTTCGATCGCGTCGCCTTCCACCCGCAGACGGTAGGGGTCCAGCGCGAGCCGCGGCGTGGGCCCGCTGCTGCGAACGAAGAACAAGTCGTTGGGGGTGAGAAACCCGGTGAGGCTTTCCAGCCGGGTTTCCAGGTTGTGGCCGTGCTGGATGAACGGGGTGGGATCCTTGACGTGGTCTCCCGAAGTCACACGCGCTCTACCCGGCGCCGCCGGCCCCCGGCCGGGGAGACGTCAATGAGCAGAGCCAGCACCAGTCCGGCGATGGGCCAGAGGGTCCACTGACCCCCGAACCAGTGCTGGACCGCAGTGTACCAGAGCAGTGTGGTCGGCAGAAAGATGAAGCCCAGGATCGGCCACAAGAGGGAGGAGAAGATCCCCTGGAACCAGTGAGTAAAGAGCCACAGCAACGCCACGGCGAGTCGTGGCGTGACGAGGGCGAGGACGACGAAGAGGCAAGGCATCAGAAGCGGGGCATCCGAGCCCGCCGGAATCCGCTAAGAATCCGGAGCGCCGCAACTGTGCGGGTTATCGCTCACTTGCCACCGCGCTTGAGCCAGCGCATGGCGGCCAGCTTCGCCTTCCGTGACCCTCCATACAGGGCATCGGAGAAGAGGCGACTCTTGAAGCGACGGCTCTTGGTATCAGGATTCACTTTGCCGAACGGGAGTCGGGCTTGCCAGCCCTTCGTGCTCGCGGAGCGAACTCGGACGATCCAGCTCAACCTCGGCCTCCAGCGAAAGGGAGAACGCGCCAGAAGTATTGTCTCCCCACCCCGTCCAGATCAAGCGGGGCGTTCCCGGCCAGCCGGAAGCGGGCCGCTCGGATGGGGACATCAGCTTTCACGCCGGGTTATGACCGGCGGCGCCTCAACCGCTCAGTCACCCAGCGCCGCCCGAATCTTGGCGAGATGGTGGAAGCTGTGGCGGAGCGCGTGGTCTTCGATGAAAAACTGCGCCGTCAGCGGCGCGTCCGCATTGAGCGAGACGGGCGCGGCGCGGTCCAGCACCTCATCGCTGAGCGCGCGCACGGCCGCCGCGGCTTCCCTGCTGTTCTTGCGCAGCAGGGCGAGGGCTTCCGGCTTGCTGACCGAAGCCTGCTCCTTGGCATGCTTCGCGTTCATCTCCGCCACGGCGGCCCACGTCACACCCGTGATCGGTTGCCCCCCGGCCAGCGTGGAGGCGAGCTGGATCTCGAGGGGATAGACGCTGGCGACGTGGTGCACGAGGACGCCGACCGTGCGGCCATCCGGGGGCACGACCTTGCGCCACTGCTCCTCGTTGAGGCGCTCCGCATATGCCGCGAGCGCCGCTGCTCCCTGCTCGATCCGCTCCGCCAGCGCATTCGCACGATGTCCCATGACAGCCCCTTTCAATGGCCGGCGCCGATTATACCCTATTTTGCCGAGCTCGCCGACTGAATGAATCCCGCCACCTCCCGCGAAACGGCGGACGAATCGGGACGCAGGGAATGTATACATTTACGACTTCCATGGCCCTCCGCATCCTGAATCAGGCCGAGGTCACCGCGCTGCTGCCCATGCAGGAGTGCATCGACGTGATGGATGCGGTCTTGCGCACGCTGAGCGGGGGCGGGGCACAACTTCCGCTGCGCACCGTGCTGCGGCTCCCGGCCGGCAAGGGCTATTTCGGCGTGATGCCCGCGCAGCTTTCCGAGCCTTCCTCGCTCGGGCTCAAGGCGATCGGGGTTTTCCCAGGCAACGAAGGCACCCGGCTCGACTCCCACCAGGGTCTGGTGATCCTTGTCGATCCGGAGAATGGCTCGCCCATCGCGGTCATGGATGCGAGCAGCATTACCGCCATCCGGACCGCAGCGGTTTCCGCCGTGGCGACTCGCGCGCTGGCACGGACCGACGCCGGTGATCTGGCGCTGCTCGGAACCGGAGTCCAGGCGCGCACCCATCTCGAGGCGATGCTCGCGGTCCGGCGGATCCGCCGGGTGCGCGCTTTCGGGCGCACTCAGGAACGGCTGCTGGGATTCGTGCGCTGGGCGCGAGAACGGCTTGAGCAAGAGGTCGAGGCGGTGGCCTCGCCACAGGAATGCGTGGTGGGCGCCGATCTGATCTGTACGGTGACAGCTTCCCCCACGCCGGTGGTGCAGGGCGACTGGCTTTCCGAAGGCGCTCACCTCAACGCGGTGGGGTCGAGCATTCCCACCACGCGCGAGCTCGATACCCGCGCGATGCGGCGCGGCCGGCTGGTGGTGGACCGGCTCGAATCGGCGCGCCACGAAGCGGGCGACTTCCTGATTCCACTTCAGGAAGGCGCGCTCACCGAGGCGCATATCCTCGGGGAGCTCGGCGATGTCCTGCTCGGCAGGATCGTGGCGCGGCGCGGACCGTCCGACATCACCATCTTCAAGTCGCTCGGGCTCGCGGTCGAGGATCTGGCCGCGGCGCACCATGTGCTCGGCAAGGCCAGGGCTGCTCAGGTCGGCCTGGAGACCGAGCTGGGCGGGTTACGGGATTGAGGGATGCCGATGCGCGCGCGGGTTAACCCGTTCTTTGCGCCGGGCCGGCACCTGGCGCCCGCAGTCGCTTCCGTGCGCGAGTTTCATCGCATGCTGCCGGAATACGCTCCCACGCCGCTGCATTCCTGTGCCGGCCTCGCCACCACCCTCGGGCTGGGCGCACTCTATGTCAAGGACGAGTCCCAGCGCTTCGGGCTCAACGCCTTCAAAGCGCTCGGGGCTTCCTGGGCGATCGAACAGCTCCGGCGCAGGCGGCCTGGGGCGATGACCCTGGCGACGGCGACGGATGGCAACCATGGGCGCGCGGTCGCCTGGGCGGCGCGCCGGCTCGGGCTGCCGGCGGTGATCTTCATTCCCGCCTGCTCCGCGGCGGCGCGGGTCGAGAGCATTCGCAAGGAAGGCGCCCGCGTCGAGCTGGTCGAGGGTACCTATGACGACGCGGTGCAGCGCTGCGCCGAAGCGAGTCGAGCCCATGGCTGGCAGGTGGTGAGTGATGCCGGCTACGAGGGATATCTCGAGATCCCCCAGTGGATCGCAGCGGGTTATTCGACGCTCTTCGCGGAAGCGGACGAGCAGCTCAAGGCCGCCGGGCTCGATCCGCCGAACGTCGTGTTGGTTCAAGCCGGGGTGGGCGCGCTACTGCATGTCGCGGTCATGCATTTCCGCGCCAAGGAAGTGCAGCCGGTGCTGGTGGCCGTTGAACCCGTAGCGGCCGACGCGCTGCTCAGCTCGATCGACTCGCCGCAGGGAGATCCCACCCCGACGAGCGGCGCGCAGGATTCGATCATGGCGGGCCTCAACTGCGGCCAGGTTTCGCTCAGCGCGTGGCCTGCCGTGCGGCGCGGCGTGGAGCTCTTCCTGACCGTGAGCGATCCCTACGCTGAACGCGCGATGCGGCTGCTGGCCCGCCCGGCACCCGGCGATCCGGCGATCGTGGCAGGAGAGACCGGAGCGGCCGGCTTGGCGGGACTCCTCGCGATTCTCGAGGTACCCGAGCTTGCGGACGCGAAGCACTTCCTCACGCTCGGGCGGGAAAGCCGAGTCATGCTGATCAATACGGAAGGCGCCACCGATCCGGTGGGATATCGGCGGGTGGTCGGGGAGCCCGTTGGATAGGTCGCCGGTCGCGGCCTATCGCCCGGAGGAGGCCTGGGCGCTGGAGCAGGACCAGGCGGACGCGTTAGCGTGGTGCCGCGGCGAGTTCGAGCTGCCCCGCGATCCCACGGGCCAGCCGCTTGTCTACCTTTGCGGCAATTCTCTCGGTCTCATGCCCAAGGCGGTCAGAGCCGGTCTCTCCGCCGAGCTCGACGCCTGGGCGCAGCGGGCCGTGGAAGGGTACTTCGAAGGACCGACCTGGTATCGCTACAACGAGCGACTGCAAGCCTCGCTGGCGCGGGTGGTGGGAGCGGAGCCCGACGAGGTGATCGCGATGAACGCACTCACCGTCAACCTGCATATGATGCTGGTAAGCTTCTATCGGCCGGTGGGACGGCGCCGCAAGGTGTTGCTCGAGGCCGCGGCCTTTCCCTCCGACGCGTACGCGGTGGCTTCCCACCTGCAGACGCGCGGGGTGGAAGCCGATGCCGTGTTGGTGGCGCGTCCGCGTCCGGGCGAGGCCGTGCTCCGAACGGACGATCTGGAAACCCTGCTGGCCGAGCAGGGCGAGGAGATTGCGCTGGTGTGGCTCGGCGGCGTGCACTATTACACGGGCCAGCTGCTCGACATCCCCCGCATAACCCGCGCGGCCGCGCGAGCCGGTTGCCGGATCGGCTTCGATCTGGCCCATGCCGCCGGCAACGTCGAGCTCCGGCTGCACGACTGGAATGTCGATTTCGCCGTCTGGTGCTGCTACAAGTATCTCAATGCGGGGCCGGGGGCCATCGGCGCCTGCTTCGTCCACGCGCGGCACGGTCGCGAGCTCGAGCTGCCTCGCTATGCCGGCTGGTGGGGCAACGACCCGCAGCTCCGTTTCCAGATGCAGTCACACCCGCAGTTCGTTCCGGCGGAAGGAGTCGCGGGCTGGCAAGTGAGCAGCCCCTCCATTCTGGCGATGGCCCCCCTGCGCGCCGCGCTCGACCTCTTTGACCGCGTCGGGCTGCCGGCCTTGCGCGCCAAGTCGCTGCGCTTGACCGGATATCTGGAGTTCCTCGTGCACCGCTCTGGCGAAGACCGGCTGACCGTGCTGACGCCGGGAGAGCCTGCCGCGCGCGGTTGTCAGCTCTCGCTCGCGATACCCGGCAAGGCCGAATGGTTGGTCGGCGCGCTGCGGCAGCGCGGCATCGTCACCGACTTTCGAGAGCCGGAGGTGATCCGGGCGGCGCCGGTTCCTCTTTACAACACCTTTCACGAGATCTGGCGCTGCGCGAAGGCGTTGGATGAGCTGCTGAGCGAAAGATAGGGACCGCATGGCCCTCACGTATTCGAGTTACCTCCAACTCCCCGACTTGCTCGAGCTACAGCGGCCTCGTTCGACGCCAGCCGAGCACGACGAGATGCTCTTCATCGTGATTCACCAGGTGTTCGAGCTCTGGTTCAAGCTCATGCTGCACGAAATCGACAAGGTCGGACGGGATTTTTCCGGCAACGATCTGTACGGAGCCATCGCGACGTGGAAACGGCTGCGCACGATTCTGAAGACGCTGGTGGGAC
>DASYPD010000031.1:0-6898 GCA_036007005.1 Gemmatimonadales bacterium | reverse complement strand
TGGTCGCGTTCATGGCGTCGCTCGGTGCCGTGGCGCGACTGTGGCTCGGCTGGACCGGCGCGGTGCTGCTGCTCGGCGTCGTGGGCACGGGGATCGTGGCACCGTTGGCACTCGAGGGCGGGCGGGCTACCTCGCAGCGCCGCTCGCTCGCGGCGGTGCTGGTGCTGCTGGGCGGGCTGCTGCTCCGGGTCGCCGTCATCGCCTCTGCGGGCCAAGCGTCAATCCACGGCAGCCGGGTGGCGGGACCGTGACCGGAGTTTTTGCTCTCGCCGGCGGCGCGCTGCTCTGGGCGGCGGGATGCGCCAGCCCGGAAGCCGCGAGGACGCGCGGCGGCGGCGCCGGCGCCGACGTCGGCAACCGAGGAGCCCGCATCGAGTTTCATGCCGGCGCCCGGCCCTATTATCTCACCCCCTGCCGAGTCCAACCGCTCCCATGCCAAGAGCCAAAGCCCGCATTCGCGCCGACGCCGAAGCGCGACTGACGCGGCTCGCCGAGCCTAACCCGGACTGGCGTCCGCTGCTCGGCGTGCTGCGGGAGACGCTGCTGCTCCGGGACGAGGCCGTCGCGAAGCTGCGGCTGGAATGCGAGCCGGCGACGCTCGTGCCCGGGGCGCCATTCCTGCAGGGCGCTACGCTCCACCTGGGGGGCGCGTGGCTGCGGGATGCCGCGCGGAGGCTGGCCGGAGCGGCGGGCAGCGCAGCGCCGGAGGACGGCCACGCCGCAGCGCTGCTTGAGGCGGCGCTGCGAGAGGATGCTCCCGCTCTCGAATCCATCGCCCGTGACTCGGGAGCCGAGCCTGCGGCACTGGCGACGCTCGCGCGCTACGCCGCGATCCCACTGCTCGCTGCGTGCGCCACGGCGCTGCCGCGTGTCGTCACGGAATCGTGGCAGTATGGCTATTGCCCGCTCTGTGCTGCGTGGCCGCTCCTGGTAGAGCTCCGCGGCCTGGAGCAAGCCCGCCGGCTGCGCTGTGGCCGCTGTGGCACTGATTGGCGCGGGGATTGGCTGCGCTGCGTTTTCTGCGGAGAGAGCAACCATACACGGCTGGGATCCTTGCTCTCCGACACAGCGCTCAACCGCTGCTCGGTCGCGACCTGTGCGAGCTGCGGCGGATATCTGAAGACGATCCACACCTTCATGCCTCTGGCCTTTGCGGAGCTGCTCGTCGAGGACCTGGAGACCGTGGAGCTCGATCTTGCGGCGCGAGCGCGGAACTTTGTGCGGCCTCCGGGGCTCGGGTTTCCGCTCGAGGTCCGGCTGCTCCTCAGCTAGTCTCCCATGACCGCTCCACTCCGGCCCGCCCAGCTTTGCCGCCAGCTGCTGCTCGCGCTTGCCGCGTCGGAGGGCCGCCGCCGCCGCCGGCAGCGCGACACCACGCCAGATGCGATCGGACTGGGCCTCAAGCGCCAGCTCTTGGAAGAGACGATTCGCCGCGATCCGGAGGCGGAGGAGTTCGAGGCCTGGCTGTTCGAGCGGGCGGTGCCGACTGCCCCAGGGCACGCTTGCCCGGGCTCGCCGGGCTCGTCGGGCGCGCTGCTGGCGACGGCTCGCGCGCTGCTGGAGGAATGGCGACTCGCTGCCGCCTCATCCGACTTTACGCGCTGGCTGGAGCAGGGAGCACCCTCAGAGGACGCGTGAGCTGCTGCACACGACAACGGGCCGCTCGCTGGGGGGCGGCCCGTTGCGCGTTGGGGGGGAGGCCGGAGCTTATTTGGGGGCGGCCTTGGTCACATTCTCGGCAGCGGGCCCCTTCGCACCCTGCACGATGTCGAATTCGACCCGCTCGCCCTCGGCGAGGCTGCGGAACCCATCCATGCGGATTGCCGAGTGATGAACGAAGCAGTCCTTTTCGCCGTTCTCGGGAGTGATGAAGCCGAATCCCTTCGCGTCGTTGAACCACTTCACGGTACCGGTGACACGAGCCATTGCGCCTAACTCCTGTTGGTGTTGCTCCTCCGGTGGGGCGATGCGCACCCCCGGCCCCTTGTGAACGCGAGCCCATCCCGCGCCCCAAAAGAATGAAAGACCCTCGGCAGTGCGCCGGGGTCCATGGTTATCACGGCTTCACGATTGCGACGAGAAATACCTCGAATTCCTGCGAAGTTTCGCCGCACCAAGGTGAAGCATCTCCCCGAAAAAGTCAAGATTTCGGCCGGAAGATGCGGGTGACGGCTTCGCTGAGGGAACGGGGCCCCGTGCTGGCATCGCGCTTGAGGGCGCGATTGAGCGCGGCGAGGAATTCCCCCGCAGTGGGGTAGCGGGCGCTCACCTCGGCACGCAGGGACCGCCGCAGGACCTGCTCGACCTCCTTGCCGATATCGGGGCGCTCCTCCGTCAGCAGCGGCGGCTGGTTGGTGGTCTGCTGCGCCAGCACCTGCACCGGCGTCGCCCCCTCAAAGGGAGGCCTGCCGAGCAGCGCGAAATAGGCGACCGCGGCGAGGCTGTAGAGATCGGAGCGCCCGTCCACCCGCTCGCCGAGCAGCTGCTCCGGGCTCGCGAAGCGGGGAGTACCGCTCTGGCTGGTAGCGCCGCCGAAGCGTCCCTGTCCCCGCAAGGCGATGGCCAAGCCGAAATCGGTGATGCGCAGGCTGCCATTCTTCTCGAAGAGCAGATTCTCCGGCTTGATGTCGCGGTGCACCAGGCCGGTGCCATGGGCGTGGGAGAGCGCGGAGAGTCCTTCCCGCAGAATCCGCAGCACGCGGTCGAGCGGCAAGGGGCCCTCGGCCTCCACCAGCTGGGCGAGGTTGGGCCCGTCCACGAATTCCATGGTGTACCACAGCAGCCCGGCCCGGCCGCCGATTTCGTAGATGTTGACGAGGTTCGGGTGATTGAGCCGCGCGGCGAGCTGCGCTTCGCGGCGGAATCGCTCCACGCCCGCGGGATCCTGAATCAGGATGGGATGCAACACCTTGAGTGCCACGATGCGCTCGAGGTGCAAATCGCGCACGCGATAGACCCGGCCGAACCCACCCGAGCCGAGCTCGCTCAGGAGCTCGTAGTCGTCGCCCAGGGCGCGGCGCAGCCGCTTCTCCCACTGGCGCACCGAGTCGCTCGCCCCGCCCGACGTGGCGGTCTGCTCGAGCAGCATCGCGGTGGAGTAGTCGCCCGCCTCGGAGGTGAAATCGTCGAGCATCTCGCTCGCGGTGAGGTAGCGCTTCGAGGGGACTTCGCGGAGCGCCCGCATTAACACGCGCTCGAGCGCCTGGGGACAGGAGGCGCGCAGCTGGCTCGCGGGCACGATCTCCGCCGGGGTGGCGGCGGGCTCCGCGCCGGTGATGGCGTAATAGAGCACGGCGCCCGCGCCGTAGACGTCGCTGGTCGGATCGCCGGGCTGCCCCTCGCGGATCTCGGGGGCCATGAAGGGCAGCCCGCTCGGGCGCTCCTCCGGCGGAATCGCGGACAGCGTGTGGCTGCAGAAGCGCAGGTCGGTCAGCGTGCCGCGGCCGCCGGGGCTGAGCAAGAGACCTGAGGGCACCAGGCGGCGGACCACGATGCCGTTGGCATGGGCGTGCTCCAGGCCGTTGAGCAGGAAGCGCGCGAGGTTGTGCACGTCGGGGATGGGGCGCGGGCCCCGCGCGACCGCTTCATGGAGCCCTTCGCCCTCGATCCAGTTGCCGATCCGGTAGGCGACGTCGCCCGCGACGCCCACGTCGTAGACGTGCCGGATGGCGGGATGATCGAGCCGGGCGAGGGCTTCCGCCTCGCGCAAAAACCAGGCGCGCAGCGCCTCGCTGGTGTAGAAATTCACCCGGAGGCTGACCTTGCGCGTTAGGATGAGATCCTGCGCCACGAAGAGCACCCGCTCGGTGTTCGCCGCCACCAGCCGCTCCAGCCGGTAGCGCTGGCCGAGGACGGCCTCGGTCGCCTGAAACAGCTCGGTGGGGGCGGACCCGCTCACGTGTCCCGCGCGATCTCCACGAGATTGCGGCCGCGCCGCTTGGCGGCATAGAGCGCGGAATCGGCCGCGGCGAGCACCGCCGCGGGGATGCGGCCGTGGCGGGGTGACTCCGCGATGCCGAAGCTCAGGGTGGCGAGGGCGAATTCCGGATGCTGCGAGGCCAGCTCCTTGAGCCCGCTCTGCAGCCGGTTGATGAAGGCGAGCGCCTCGGCGGCGCTGGTCATGGGGAGAATCACCAGGAATTCATCGCCCCCCTGCCGCCCGACGACGTCGAGCGTGCGGACGTGACGGGAGAGGATCTGGCCCAGCAGGACGAGGAAGCGATCGCCCGCCGCGTGGCCCAGAGTATCGTTGACCAGCTTGAAGCGATCGACGTCGAGCAGCACCACCGAGGTCTTGAGCTGGTGCCGGTGACTGCGCGACAACTCGGCCGTGAGCCGCTCCTCCAGCGCGCGCCGGTTGAGCAGGCCGGTGAGCTCATCGGTGGTGGCCGCGCTGTGCAGCCGCTCCACCAGCTCCGCGTTCTTGAGCGCGATGGCGGCGGCAAAGGCGAGCGTGCCGGCGAGGTCGCGCTCGGCGCGGCCGTAGACCAGCCGGTTGAGCCGGGGGCCGAGCACCAGCAGCGCGAGGCGCTCGTTGCCCGCATCAAGCGGAATCACCAGCTCCGCGCCCGGAGGCAGCAGCTTCCCGAGCGCAACGTCGCTGATGTCGGTGACGCCGCTGCCGGCAGGAAGCGCGGCGGTGAGCGCCGCCAGCTCGATCACTTCCGGGACCGCGGTCTGGTCGAGCGCCCGGTAGCGCTTCGGCTTGTACTGCCCCTGCTCGGGGCGGTAGAGGCAGGCCCACCAGGCGAAAAACACCTCCGCCATGAAATCCAGCACGAGGTGCTCGGTCTCTTCGGTCGAGTGCACCGAGGAGAGCAGCCGCGCCACCTGCCGCAGTGCGCGCAGCTGGAAGAGGGAATCATCCAGCGCCGCCTGGCGCTCCTGCAGCACGTCGCGGAGCTCCAGCACCACGCTGAGCCCGAGGGCGAGCGAGAGCGCGGTCGGCCCCATCGCCCCCGCGATCTCCGGCGCGGCCAGGATGACGAGCTCGGTTTCTCCGCTGGTGGCGCGGCCCACCTCGACGGCGGTGGCGAAGCCTTCGGGTCCGCCGATGCGATCGGTCCCGCTGCTGTCCCGGGTGACATTGAACCAGATGCGGTCGCTCTCGAAGCGCTGCACCAGGACTGCGCGGCAGCGCTCGAACAGCTCCGAATCGCTGCGCGCCAGGCGGCACGCGGCCGCGAAGGCGCTGGGCAGATTCTGCAGGGAGGGAGTGAGCGGGTGCGGCATGTCAGATAATAGTCGGACGGTCGGACGGTCGGACAGCCGGACCGTGGCGGTCCGACCCCACCGACCTCACCGACCTGCGAGGTAGGCTCCCAATTCCCGACTCAGTGTGCGCAGCTCGCTCAGCATGCTGGCCCGGCAGTCCGCCCCCCGCCCCTCCAGCACCTCGAGCAGCGCGCCGTGCCACCAGAGCAGCTCCTCCGGCGGCGCGGGAGCCACGTTGCGGGCGTACTCCACGCCCAGCCTGCGGATATCGGTCAGCACGCGGCCGCAGGTGTGGATCTCGGTGGCCATCCAGATCTCCGTCACCCGCGGCGAGGAGCCGGTCAGGCGGGCCAGCGTCTCGAAGCGGCACGCCTTCCAGGTGCGCTCCCGTCCCAGCGGATCGAAGCGTGGCTCCGTGGCCGCTTCGACCGCGGCGGCCACTAGCCCGCCGAAACGCGACGCGATGTTGTGCTGTAGAGTGGCGAGGCGGTCGGGCGGACTCGCATCGGCGAGCTGCTTGAGGACCCCGGCGACGATCGTAGCGTCGTCGGCCTGATGGCGCGAGAGAATCACCGCGATGTTGGCGGTGCTCAGCAGCGGATTGTGGCCGGCGTAGCGGGAGATCGGCCCCGGATGGTGCTTGGCGCAGAAGGCCAGCGCGTGATGGATGCTGTCGGAGTAGCCGTGTACCATCTGGCCTCAGGGGATACCGAGCATCTTATGCGTCTGCAGCGAGAGCCGCCATTCCGGATGGGCCAGGCAGTACTCCAGCGCCAGCCGCGTATTGCGGACGAGCTCCGGGCCGTCCATCGGCTGCAGGAAGAAATGCCGGAAGGCCAAGGCGCGATAGCGCTCGGGCTCGCCGCGCTCCTGCGGATAGACCAGCTTGAGCTCATCGCCCGAGGAGATCACCAGCTCCGCGTCGGCCTTGGGGCTTAAGGTTAGCCAGTCGACCCCCGCCGGCGGATGCACCGTGCCATTGGTCTCCACCGCGACCTCGAAGCTCCTGGCGTGGAGCGCACCGATCAAGGCGGCATCGAGTTGCAGCAGCGGCTCGCCGCCCGTACAGACGACGAGGAGCCGCGCGCGCGGATCGGAATCACCTGGCCACGCCTCGGCCACCGCGCCGGCGAGGGCGTCGGCGCTGGAGAATTTTCCGCCGCCCGGTCCCTCGGTGCCCACGAAATCGGTATCACAAAATTTGCAGACGGCTTTTTTCCGGTCTTCCTCGCGTCCCGTCCAGAGGTTACACCCCGCGAAGCGACAGAACACGGCGGGGCGGCCGGCGTTGGCGCCCTCGCCTTGCAGGGTGTAGTAGATCTCCTTGACGGCGTAGGGCATTGGGACCGGGGGATCAGGGAATCCGGGAATCAGGGGATCAGGGAATTTACTCCCGGATTCCCCGATTCCCTGATCCCCTGATTCCCTGATCCACATACTGCGCTGGGTCTGGGATCCCGGCCTCGCGAAATCCCTTCAGGCGAATCGCGCAGGCATCGCACCTCCCGCAGGCCCGTCCGCTCGCATCCGGCGCGTAACAGCTTCGGGTGAGCGAGTAATCTACGCCGAGCGCCAGTCCTTTCCGGATGATCTCCGCTTTGCTGAGCGAGATCAGCGGGGCATGCACGTGAAAGCGGCGGCCTTCGACGCCCGCCTTGGTCGCCAGGTTCGCCAGCGCCTCGAA
>DASYPD010000030.1:0-13778 GCA_036007005.1 Gemmatimonadales bacterium | reverse complement strand
CGCGATCCAGGAGTACCGGGTCATCAGCCAGAACTTCAAGGCGGAATATCAGAAATCGTCCAGCGCGATCATCACCGCGACCACCAAATCGGGGAGCAATGTCTGGAGCGGCCAGGCCCTCTTCGGCTATCAAACCAAGGGGTTGCTGGCGCTCGACAGCTTCCAGCTACGCGACAAACATCGCGCCGACAGCATCGCAAAGGTGACGGGGAATCCCTCGACGTTCAGCAAGCCCGATTACAAGCGGACGCTCGGCGCGCTCAGCGTCGGCGGGCCCTTGATCAAGGACAAGCTTCACCTGTTCGCGTCGTACGAGGGGAATTACCAGAACCGCAACAACCGGATCGATTTCGGCAGCATCCCGACCGGCTTTCCGGCGCTCGACACCGTCAACCTGGCGCAGTACAACGGCAGCTTCACGTCGCCATTCCGGGAAACCCTGCTCTTCGGCAAGCTGAGCTACGCGCTGGATCCCAAGTCATCCGCGGAGCTCAGCATCAACAATCGCCATGAGACGGACGTGCGGGATTTCGGCGGGAACCAGGCGTTCCAGGAAGCGGTGAACTTCCGCAACAGCGTGACGCTGGCGGGGCTCAAATACAACCGGTTCAGCGGGCCGTGGCTCGACGAAGCCAACGTGAGTTATTCGAGATTCCGGCGCAATCCGAGCCCCAACACGCCGGGCCTGCCTAACCGGGTCTATCAGTTCAACGGCGCCGACCACGTCATCGGCAGCAACCTGAGCGTCCAGGACTTCATCCAGAAACGGCTCGGCCTCCGCAACGATCTGACCTATACCGGATTCCACGCCGCGGGGGAGCACGTGGTCAAGCTCGGCGCCAATGTCGACTTCGTGCAATACGATGTCCACAAGGGCAACGACGAGACGCCGAAGTTCGTCTACAACGACATTGTGAATGGGGTACCCTACGGGTACCGCTCGCCCTACCTGCTGCGCTACGGCACCGGCAACGCGGACCTCACCGCCAACAACAACCAGATCGGGCTCTATCTGCAGGACGACTGGACGCCCACGCCGCAGCTGACCCTGAATCTGGGCATCCGCTGGGACTACGAGTCCCACATGCTGAACTACGATTACGTGACGCCCCAGATCGTGGTGGATACCCTAACCCGCTATAACAGCCAGCTGCCCCACCCGCTCGATCTGAACCGCTTCATCTCCACCGGCAGCAACCGCAAGCCGTTCTATGGGGCCTTCCAGCCGAGGATCGGTTTCGCCTATGCGATCGACAAGGCGAGCAAGACGACCGTCTTCGGCGGCTTCGGGATCTACTACGACCGCTCGCTGTTCGACATCGCGGTGGATGAGACCCTCAAGCTGACCCACCCCACCTTCGAGATTCAGTTTGCCCCGAAGGGCGCGACGCCGGGGCCGGGCCAGGTGGCGTGGCAGGATTCCTACCTGACCGCCGACAAGGCGACGCTCGATGCCCTGGTGCATACCTCCGGGAGACCGGAAGCCTGGCTGATCGACAAGGACGTCAAGCTGCCCAAGTCGAGACAATGGAATCTGGGGGTGCGCCAGATCCTGGGAGACTTCGCGGTCTCGGCCACCTATGCCGGCGTTCGCGGGGTGGATCAGCTCACCCTCAACTGGGCCCAATTCGGGCTCAATCCGGACGGCTCCTGCTGCACCAGCTTCGACCTGGGACCGCACGGCTTCAGCAACTTCATCTATTCGGCCAACGACGCGAAGACCTGGTACGACGCGCTGCAGGTCCAGCTGGACCGTCCCTATCGCCGTGCCACCGAGAAGAAGGTCGGCTGGGGAGCGGGGCTGGCGTACACCTACGCCGTGCGGTCGCTTCAGGGGGTGGACAACCTCGGCGATCTGTTCGCCTTTCCGAACGCGACCAATATTCCCAAGCATCCGAGCAACGATGAGAAACACCGCATCGTGGCCAACGGGATCGTGGATCTGCCCTTCCTCTACGGCGTCCAGCTGAGCAGCCTGTTGGTCCTGGGAGGCAAGTACAGCCTCGACGTCGGCTGCCCGCAGCGGTTCTGCGGCTCCGGCACCACGGGAAACAAGTACGAGCGGGGCGGTTTCACGGTGCCCGGCACGTTCCCCTACCGGAACGTCGATCTCAAGCTCCGAAAGGATTTCCCCAATATCGGGCGCGGCGCGCTCGGGCTGACGGTGGATATCTTCAACGTGTTCAACCGGAACAATTTTGGCTGTTTCAATACGGGGAACCGAGACGATCAGAATTTCGGCCAGCCGACCTGCGTCGTCACCGACGCGCGACGGGCCCAGCTCGGAGCGGAAATCAACTTCTAAGCTCCGGCGGTCGCCGGGCACCGGATTCCCTGGTGCCCGGCCGCCGCTTGCCTCATGAGATCCCGGCGGACCTCCAGCGTGCGCTCTCGTCTCGCGCTGCTTTTTTTGCTCCTGGGAGCGCTGGGATCGGCGTGCCTCGGCACGACCACCGGCCCGACGCCGGGTGCGCCGCGGGTCGAGGCGCTGCTCGACACGGTGGAGCAGCGGACCTTCGCGTTCTTCTGGGAGCGCAGCGATCCCACGACCGGGCTCACGCCCGACCGCTGGCCCACTCCGTCATTCTCCAGCGTCGCCGCCATTGGCTTCGCGCTCACGGCCTACCCCATCGGAGCGGAACGCGGATACGTCACCCGCACTGCCGCCGCGGACCGCGTGCTGAATACTCTCCGTTTTCTCTACCAGCTCCCGCAGGGAACCGCGGCGAGCGGCATGGGAGGCTATCGCGGCTTTTTCTACCACTTCGTCGATCCGGTGAGCGGGCTGCGTTTCCAGACGGTGGAGCTCTCGACCGTGGACACCGCGCTTCTCCTGGGCGGCGTGCTCTTTTGTCGGGAATACTTCGGCGGGAACAACGGCGCCGAGCCCGCCATCCGGGCCTACGCGGATTCGCTCTACCTGCGCATCGACTGGCAATGGGCGCAGCCGCGGCCGCCGCTCGTGACGATGGGGTGGACCCCGGAATCCGGCTTCCACGCGCTCGACTGGCATGGCTACAACGAGGCGATGCTGGTCTACCTGCTCGCGCTCGGCTCGCCCACCCACCCGATCGACCCGGCGGCGTGGGAGAGCTGGACCTCGACCTATCAGTGGGGCACCTACTACGGACAAGCGCACCTCGGCTTCGCTCCGCTGTTCGGACATCAGTATTCCCATATCTGGGTGGATTTCCGAGGAATCGCGGATGCCTATCTGCGGGCGCGCGGCAGCGACTACTTCGAGAACTCCCGCCGGGCCACCTATGCGCAGCGGGACTACGCCATCGCGAATCCGGCAGGCTGGCGCGGATACGGCGCGACGGTCTGGGGATTGACCGCCTCGGACGGCCCGGCGGACGTTACGCTTCCGGTCAACGGTCAGAACCGCCGGTTCTTTACCTATGCAGCGCGAGGCGCGTCGTTCACCGAAGTACGCGACGACGGTACCATCGCCCCGACTGCCGCGGCCAGCTCGATCGCGTTCGCGCCCGAAATCGTCGCTCCCGCCGTCGTCGCGATGCGCGAGCGCTACGGGCAAGGCGTCTTCGGCCAGTACGGCTTCCTCGACGCGTTCAACCCCACCTGGCAGTGGAGTGAGGTACCGCTGCGCCACGGGCGGCTGCTGTCCGGGTTGGGCTGGTTCGATACCGATTATCTCGGCATCGATCAAGGCCCGATCCTGGCGATGCTCGCCAACTACCGCTCCGATCTGGTGTGGAAGCACATGCGCAAGAGTCCTTACCTGGTGCAAGGCTTGCGGCGGGCGGGATTCCAGGGCGGCTGGCTCGACTCAGCTCCATGAGCTGCGCCGGGGCACGACGGGCTTCCTGGCGCGCCGCCCTGCTCGCCGCGCTGAGTGCCGTCACTTGCGCTCGCGACGACCGGGGCACCACGCTCCGCTTCTGGGCCTTCGGCCGGGAAGGCGAGGTGGTCAGCCAGCTGGTGCGCGGCTTCGAGCGCGAGCACCCCGGGATCCGGGTGCGGGTGCAACAGATTCCCTGGACCGCGGCGCACGAGAAACTGCTGACTGCGATCGTCGGACGAGCCACCCCCGACATCGCTCAGATGGGCAATACCTGGATTCCGGAGATGGCCACGCTCGGCGCGCTCGCTCCCCTCGTACTGCCTGAGGCCGACAGCGGCTACTTCCCCGGCATTCTCGCCACCAATGTGGTGAGCGACACGCTCTTCGGGCTGCCCTGGTATGCGGACACGCGGGTGCTGTTCTACCGCAAGGACATTCTCGAGCGAGCGGGTTATCGCGCCATGCCGGAAACCTGGGCTGACTGGCGCGAGGCGATGCTGGCGATCAAGCGGACCCAGGGCCCCGGCAAGTACGCGCTCTTCCTGCCCCTCAACGAGTGGCCGCCGCTGGCGATTCTGGGGCTGCAACAGGGCTCTCCGCTCATCGACGCGCAAGCCCATGGCGCGTTTCGACAACCGGAATTCGCGCGGGCGTTCGATTTTCTGCTCTCGCTCTACCGCGACCGACTGGCTCCCTCGGTGAACAGCAACGAGATCGCGAATCTCTACCAGGAGTTCGCCCGCGGCACGTTCGCGATGTACATCACAGGTCCCTGGAACCTGGGCGAATTCCGCCGCCGGCTGCCGCCCGCGCTGCAACACGCCTGGGCCACCGCGCCGCTGCCCGGGCCGAGCGGAGCCGCGTCCGGAGTGTCGCTGGCGGGCGGGTCGAGCCTGGTCGTGTTCCGCGCTTCGCGGCAGCGGCAGCTTGCGCTCGAGCTCGTCCAGTATCTCTCGCGTCCCGAGCAACAGAGCCGCTTCTATCGCCTCACCGGCGACCTCCCCGCACGCCGGGAGGCGTGGGGCGATTCCGTTCTGCTGGCTGATCGCGAAGCGGATGCCTTCCGGGTGCAGCTCAATCGCGCGGTTCCGACGCCGATGCTGCCCGAGTGGGAGCAGGTGACCACCAAGATCATGGACCACACGGAAGCCGCGGTGCGGGGAGCCCAGAGCGCCCCGGCGGCCCTCGCGGCGCTGGACCAGGAAGTGGACCGGCTGCTCGAGCGGCGGCGCTTCCTGCTGGCCCGCCGCTCGCGCGCGGCACCCGGCGCTGCGCCGTGATCGCCGCCGAAGCGCGGGCCGAATCCCGCTCGGGCTGGGCGTTCGTGGCCCCGGCCCTGCTGCTGATCGGCGTGTTCTTCGCGGTCCCCGTGGCCGGCGCGCTGGTGCTTTCCTTTACCGACTTCGACATCTACTCGATCGGCGATTTCGGCAGCACGCGCTTCGTCGGGCTCAAGAATTACCACGATCTCCTCAGCAATCCGGTCTTCTGGATCGCGCTCCGGAATACCCTCTACTTCGTGCTGGTCGGTGGTCCGCTCTCGGTGGCGGCGTCGCTCGGAGCGGCGCTCCTGGTCAACGCCAAGCTGGCGAGCTTCAAGCCCTTTTTCCGGAGCGCGTTCTTCGCGCCGTGGGTCACGACGCTCGTCGCGGTGGCCCTGGTCTGGCGCTACATCTACCATCCGCAGTACGGCCTGCTGAACTCGGCGCTCCACCACATCGGCATCGGCCCGATCGACTGGCTGGGTAATCCGCGCTGGGCCATGCCGGCCATCATTCTGCTCTCGGTGTGGAAGAACTTCGGCTACAACATGCTGGTTTTTCTCGCCGGCCTGCAAAGCATCCCCGAGGAGCTCTACGAGGCCGCCGAGCTCGATGGCGCGGGCGCGTGGCGCAGGTTCCGCCATATCACGCTGCCGATGCTGGGGCCCACGTTCATCTTCGTGGGCGTGGTGACGATGATCGCGTCGTTCCAGATCTTCAGCGAACCGTACGTCATGACGCAGGGCGGACCGCTCAAGAGCACCACGACGCTGGTGCTGTTCATGTACGAGGAGGGCTTCCGCTGGTGGCGCCTGGGGTACGCCGCGGCGATCGCGATGGTGTTGTTCCTCCTCACGCTCGCGGGGACGCTGCTGCAGCTCCGCTTCCGCCGCCGCGCCTCGGCATGAAGCGCCCGCTGCGGGTGGCCGCGCTGGATCTGCTGCTCTTCACGGGGGCGCTGCTCGCCGCCACGCCGCTGCTCTGGATGGTGTCGGCGTCGCTGATGCGGCCGGGAGAGGCCAACCGCTCGCCGCCGCCCTTGCTGCCCCGGCATCCGACCCTCGAGCATTACCGCGCGCTGTTCACCAGTCAGAACCTGGGACGCTACTTCCTCAACAGCCTGGGGATCTCGCTGGGGGGCACCCTGCTGGCGGTGCTGATCATCAGCATGGCGGGTTATGCCTTCGCCAAACTCCGTTTCCGGGGGCGGGACCGGGTGTTCCGCGGTCTCTTCGCCGGGATGGTGATCCCCGGCCAGGTCGCCATGCTGCCGATGTTCATCATCCTCCGCGAGATGGGATTGATCAACACCCTGCTGGGCGCCATGATCCCGGTGCTCGCCCCGATCTACGGGATCTTCCTGGTCCGACAATACGCGCTCTCGATTCCCGACGACCTGCTCGACGCCGCGCGCATCGATGGGGCGAGCGAATTCCGCATCTTCCGCTCCATCGTGCTGCCGACGATCAGGCCCGTACTGGCGACCCTCGGCGTGTTCACGTTCCTGAGCGCCTGGAACGACTTCATGTGGCCCCTCATCGTGCTGAGCGACGACGCCCGGTACACCTTACCCGTCGCGCTGGCCAACCTCGCCGGCGAGCACGTCCAGGACGTCGAGCTCATGATGGGCGGAGCGGTCGTGACGGTGCTGCCCGTGTTCGTCGCCTTCCTTTTCCTGCAGCGCTACTACATCCAGGGCATCATGGCGGGGAGCCTGAAAGGTTGAGCGGACTCCTGCTGGCTCTGGCGCTGCAGGCGGCAAGCCCCGGCGCTCCCCGCCTGCTCGACGACTTCGAGCAGCTGGAGGGGTGGACCCCGCACCCCTCGGACGGTGTCGCGCTCACCCTGCGGAGCGGCCCGGGGAAGCGCGGCAAAGCGATGGGACTGGCCTTTGCATTCCAGGGGGGCGGCTACGCCATCGCGCGGCGCGGCGGCGCCATCGAGCTGCCGGCCAATTACGCCTTCTCCTTCTGGATCCGGGGCGAGGCGCGCCCTAACACGCTCGAATTCAAGCTGGTGGACTCCAGCGGCGACAATGTCTGGTGGTACACCGAGCGCGACAAGGTCTTCGACGGCGCCTGGCACCGGCTGACGATCCGGCGCCGTCAGATCAGCTTCGCGTGGGGTCCCCGGGGCGGCGGCAGCCCCGCCCGGGTCGCGGCGATCGAGCTGGTGATCACCGCGGGAGCAGGCGGCGGCGCAGGAACCGTCTGGTTCGACGAGCTGACGCTCACGACCCTGCCGGAAGAGGGCCCCTACCTGCTCACCCCGAAGGTCACCGCCTCGCGCGCCAGCGCACACCACCTCCCGAGCGCCGTGCTCGACGGCGATTCCACCAGCGCCTGGCGCGCCCCGGGTCCCCGCGCCGTCTTGACGGTCGACTTCCTGCGCCCGCGGGAATTCGGCGGGCTGACGCTCGAGTGGGAGCCGGGACGCCAGGCGCGGGATTACCGCATCCTGCTATCCGACGACCGGCGGCACTGGCGCGAGCTGGAGCGGCGCCCCGCGAGTCTCGACGGGCGCGACTACTGCTTCCTGCCGGAAGCCGAATCGCGCTATGTGCGGCTGGAGCTCTTGCGGCCGGAAAGCGAGCGCGGCTTCGGCCTGCGGGAGCTGCGCGTCGAGCCGCTGGAATTCTCCGCCTCGCGCAACGCCTTCTTCACGGCCGTGGCGCGCCGGGCTCCCCGCGGCAGCTACCCGCGCTATTTCCTCGGCGAGCGCGCCCAGTGGACCGTCGTCGGCGTCGACGCGGCCGCCGAGGAGGCCTTGCTCAATGAGGATGGCGCACTGGAGGCAGGCTCCGGCGATTTCAGCGTCGAGCCGTTTCTCGCGGTCGAGGGGCGACTGCTCTCCTGGAACGAGGTCGGCAGCACGGTCTCCCTGGCGGAGAATCGCCTGCCGATCCCCTCGGTAGAGTGGCGCGCCGGTTCCGTCACTCTCAGGCTTACCGCCTTCGCCAGCGGCCCCGCCAGTGGATCCAGTCTCGTCGCGCGCTACCTGGTCCGGAACAGCGGCCCCGCCGCGCTCCGCGCCACACTGTATCTCGCCCTGCGCCCCTTTCAGGTCAATCCGCCGTGGCAGTTCCTGGGAACGCCGGGCGGCAGCACGCGGGTTAGCTCGCTGGCCTGGGACGGCCGCCGCGTCACCGTCAACGGGGACCGGCTGGTCGTGCCGCTCGAGCGGCCCGCTGGTTTCGGCGCGGCCTCGTTCGCTGCGGGCGAGATCGTGAGCTTTCTGCGGCGCGGATCTCTTCCTCAGAGCCCCAGCGCGCGAGACAGTTTCGGCGCCGCCTCGGGTGCCTTTGCCTGGCCGCTCCGCCTGGCAGCCGGCGATTCGGCGGCCGTCGCCATCGAGATCCCGCTCCGCGCGGGGCACGGGCCGCTGCTCGCCGCTGGCGGCGGCCGCGCGGCGGATAGCGCCCTCCGGGTAGCTCTCACCGAGTGGGCACGCCTGCTGGATCGTGTCACCATACAGTTGCCCGACGCGGGCAGCCGCATCGCCCAAAGCGTCAGCACGGTGCTGGGGCACATTCTGATCAATCGTGACGGACCCGCGATTCAGCCAGGATCGCGCGCCTACCAGCGCTCCTGGATTCGCGACGGCGCCCTCACCTCCGCGGCGCTGCTCCGCTTCGGCCATGCCGACGCCGTCCGGGATTTTCTCCGCTGGTATGCCGGCTTTCAGTATCCCAACGGCAAGGTGCCCTGCTGCGTGGATCGGCGCGGGGCGGATCCCGTGCCGGAGTACGACAGTCAGGGCGAGTTGCTCTACCTCGCCGCCGAGTATTATCGCCACACCGGCGACCGCGCCCTGCTCCAGGAGCTGTGGCCCCAGCTGGCGAAGGCGGCCGATTACCTCGATTCGCTGCGCCAGACGCAGCGCACCGCCGAGTATTCCACGGGCGAGCAACGCCTCTACTTCGGACTGCTGCCTCCCTCGATCAGCCACGAGGGGTACTCGGCCAAGCCCATGCATTCCTACTGGGACGATTTCTTCGCGCTGCGCGGCCTCAAGGATGCGGCAGCGATGGCCCACGTGCTGGGCCACACGGTGGACGCCGAGCGTCTGGCGGCGATGAGTGAAGAGTTCGCCCACGACCTCTACGCCTCGATTGACGCGGCCATGCAGCGGCATCGGATCGACTTCATTCCGGGCGCAGCCGACCTGGGAGACTTCGACGCCACCTCCACCACCATCGCCGTAGCGCCCGGCGGAGAGCTCAACCGGCTGCCCCGCGCTGCGCTCACACGAACCTTCGAACGGTATTGGAAGACCGTGCAGGACCGGCGGGCTCCCGGTGCGAGCTGGGAGGCTTACACTCCCTACGAGCTTCGCACCGTCGGCAGCTTCCTCCGGTTGGGGTGGAAGCAGCGGGCCCTCGAGCTGCTCGACGGATTTCTTCGGGATCAAACTCCCCCCCAATGGAACCAGTGGCCTGAAGTCGTCTGGCGAGATCCCCGGACGCCCAAATTCAACGGCGACCTGCCTCACACCTGGGTCGGCTCCGATTTCCTGAGGTCAGCCGCCGATCTCTTCGCGTACGAGCGCGAGGAAGACAGCACGCTGGTCATCGCCGCCGGCATACCGGAGGCGTGGCTCAACGGCGGCGGGCTGGCCGTCCGGGGACTCAGTACCTGGTGGGGAAAGTTGAGTTACCGGGCGGAGCGGACCGCCGAAGGCCGGGTGCTGACGCTCGAGGCCGGAGTTCGCGTGCCGCCAGGCGGAATCCTGGTGTGCGCACCGGGGACTGGCGGGTTAGGAGGCGCCAGTCTCGCTGGGAAACCGGTCCAGCTCGATTCGACGGGCGCGCTGCGATTGCATTCCCTTCCTGCCCGGATTGTGTTCGCGCCATGAGTGCCGTGCCGGGGGCGGCGCTGGTGGCGCTGCCGAGCGACGGTCGCAGGCAGCGGATCGAGGCCGAGCTGGGCAGTGACGCCGGCCGGGCCGGCCTAACCCGCGGTGGAGGGCGCTGACCCGTGTTGCGCCGTCCGGTCCAGTCCCCCCGCCCGAATCACGCCGGCATAGAACCGCGAGCTCGCTTTCGGTATCCGCCGCTGGGTGGCGAAGTCGACCTGGTAGAGGCCAAACCGTTTGGCATATCCGGCGGCCCACTCGAAGTTGTCGAGCAGGGACCAGACGAAATAGCCGCGCAGCTCGACCCCTCGTTCCAGGGCGGCATGGGCCGCTCTCAGGTGATTTGCCAGATACGCCACCCGCAACGGGTCAGCCACCGTGCCGTCCGGTGCCGGTGGAGGGTCCTCGAAGGCGGCTCCGTTTTCCATGACGTAGAGTGGCAGTCGGGGATAGCGATCGCCCACCCAGGTCAGCACGTCGGTCAGCCCGGCGGGGTAGACCTCCCAACCGAGTGCGGTGTGCAGGGCGTCCTGGCGCACCGGACAGGCGCGGACCGGATCCGCCCCGGGATCGTCCCGGGTGACCGAACGGGTGTAGTAATTGACGCCGAGGAAGTCGAGCGGCTGCGCGATCAGCTCGAAATCGTCGGCGGGGAATTCGGGCCAGTCCGCTCCGAACAGCTCGGCGAGCTCCACCGGATAGTGGCGCAGGAAAACCGGATCGAGGTATTGCCGGTTCATGTAGGCATCGGCACGACGCGTCGCGGCCTGATCCGCCGCGCTGTCCGAGGCGGGGTATTTGGGCTCCAGATTGACCACCAGCCCCGCCTGCGTCACCCCCTCGGCCCGCAATGCCAGCACGCCGGCGCCATGCGCCCGCAGCAGATTGTGACTGACGGGCGGGACCTCCGCGGGACGGCGATGGCCGGGCGGATGGACGCCGTGGAGATAACCCGCGTCGCTCACGACCCAGGGCTCGTTGAGCGTCGCCCACAGCGCCACCCGGTCGCCCAGCGCCCGCGCCACGATGCCCGCATAATCCGCGAACCAGCCGGCACTGTCGCGCTCGAGCCAGCCACCGGCGTCCTCCAGCGCGGCGGGCAAATCCCAGTGATAGAGTGTCGCCACGGGCGCGATGCCGCGGGAAAGCAGGGAGTCGACGAGCCCGTCGTAGAAAGCCAAGCCTCTCGGGTTCGGCTTCCCGCGCCCGGCCGGCAATACCCGGCCCCAGGCGATGCTGAAGCGGTAGGCGTTGAGGCCGAGCTCCCGCATCAGGTCGACATCGGCTTCGGAACGATGATAGTGATCGCAGGCGACATCACCGGTCTCGCCATTCGCGGTCCGTCCGGGAGTATGCGCAAAGCGGTGCCAATTGCTCGGGCCGGCGCCATCCGCCAGGGGCGAGCCCTCGATCTGGTAGGCCGACGTGGCAGCGCCCCAGAGGAAACCGGCGGGAAAGCGGATCAGGTCAGACATCGGCGAAGGGCGCGACCATGGCCAAGGTGACACTGGAACGGGTGCGGAAGATATACGAAGAGCGCGGGACCACTCACGTCGCGGTACATGGCATCGACCTTGAGATACCCGATGGAGAGTTCCTGGTGCTGGTCGGACCCTCGGGTTGCGGCAAGAGCACAACGCTCCGCATGGTCGCCGGGCTCGAGAGCGTCACCGAAGGCACGATCCGGATCGGGGAGCGAGTCGTCAACGAAGTCTCCGCGCGCGACCGCGACATCGCAATGGTGTTCCAGAACTACGCGCTCTACCCCCACATGACGGTGGCCGAGAACCTCGGCTTCGCACTCAAGCTTCGCAAGCAACCCCGGGCGGTCATCGACGCGCGCGTACGGGAGGCCGCCGGCATGCTGGGCATCGAGAGCATGCTGGAGCGGAGGCCACGGCAGCTCTCGGGAGGCCAGCGGCAGCGGGTGGCGCTGGGGCGCGCGATCGTGCGCCAGCCGCAGGTATTCCTGTTCGATGAGCCCCTGTCCAATCTGGATGCCAAGCTCCGGGTGCAGATGCGACGGGAGCTGGCGGCTCTGCGCCGGCGGCTCGGCACCACCACGATCTACGTGACGCACGACCAGGTCGAAGCCATGACGCTCGGCGACCGCATCGTGCTGATGCACGAGGGCAAAGTACAGCAGGTCGGTGCGCCGCTCGATATCTACCAGCGGCCCGCCAACCTGTTCGTGGCTGGATTCCTCGGCAGTCCCCACATGAACCAGATCGCGGGCCGGGTCGAGCGCCGGGACGGTGCGCGGTTCGAAGCCGCGGACGGCTCGCTGCGAATCCGGCTGCGCGAGACGGAAGTCCCCGCGACAGCCGAAGGACGCGCCGTCGTGCTCGGCATCCGTCCCGAAGCCATTCAGCCAGGCAGCGGTCCGGAGGCGCTCTCCGGCGTGGTCGAGGAGATCGAGCCGCTGGGTCACGAATCGCTGCTCACAGTGAGGGCGGGATCGACTCCCATCACCCTGCGGACCGAGGCGGGCCTCGAGGCAGAGGTCGGAGAGACCCTGCAGCTGGTCCTGCTGCCGGGCGCGCTGCACTGGTTCGACGCAGCGAGCGGCCTGCGGCTCGGCTGACTACGCCGTGGATTCCCGGAGCGCCCTTCCGGCGAGGCCACGGCGCTCGGCGATGAGTACCAGGGCCACGCCGGTGAAGATCGTGAGACCGGCCAGCGCGATCCTTGTCGTCAGCGCCTCACCCTGGAGCACGAGGGGCGCTACGGCCGTGGTGAAGAGCGGCTGCAGGTAGATGAACGAGGTCACCAGCGTCGGCGAAACGCGCCGCAAAGACCAGAGATTCAGGAAATAGGTGACCGTGGTGGGGAAGATCACCAGATAGGCAAGCCAGAAGAGCACGTGTGAGGTGAGCCCCGCGCGTTGGACGTCACCGGCGGCACTGATCCCGAGCGGAAAAACTCCGAGCATGCCCGCGAGCGTGAGACAGAACGCCACCGTGACCGGCGGGTAGCGCTGGAGCAGGTCCTTCGAGAGCAGGAACGCGAGCGCGTTGAAGGCCATGCCGGTCAGCACCAGCAGGTTGCCCAGCGCGACCTCGGGGGCCAGGGAAACCCGGTCGGGCCCGATGAGATACACCGTGCCCATCGCGGCGATCGCCACCCCGGTCCATTTGAGCAGGCTGGGACGATCCTTCCGGAGCGCCCACCCGAAGATCACCGTGAAGATCGGGATCATGGGGATCAGGATCGCGGCGTTGATCGCGGTTGTGCGAGTCAGGCCCAGCAGGACGAGCAGCTGATTCCCGGCGCCGCCCACCACGCCGAGCAGGGCGAACCGCGCCCAATCCCGCCCGAAACGGGGTACCGAGCCGCGGATCGCCCGGTGGGCGATGAAAAAGGCGGTGGATGCTACCACCATCCTGAGCGTGACGATCACCGGCGCCGGCACGACGGTCAAGATGAACTTGCCGACGATCACCCCGCTCGCGTAGATGAGCTGGACCAGCACCAGTGCGACGATCACCGCCATTGCCGTTTGCTTTCAATGACTTACATTTGAACAATCGTTCAGTAGGCGTCTCTTCCACGCGGAGTGGTTCCCGTGAAGGACACCATCCTCGCCGCCGCCATCGAAGTCGTCGCGCTCCACGGTCTGAACAACTGGACAGTCGAGGAGGTGGCCAATCGCGCGCACTGCGCCAAAGGCCTGATCAACTATCACTATCGCTCCAAACAGGCTCTGCTCCAGTGCGCGGCCGAAACCCTGCGCGACGATCGCGCGGCCCACCGGCTCGCGGCGATCCAGACCCCCGGGTCCGCGGCACTCGACCGGCTCTGGACTGTCCTGCTCGAAGAGGTCGAGTCGGGCTGGTTCGCCGCGTGGATCAGTTTGC